>JBGSMH010000081.1:0-2826 GCA_041740275.1 Phycisphaerae bacterium | reverse complement strand
CGGGCAACGCCGGTGCCGACACGCTCCGCGGCGGGGCGGGGGAAGACGCGATCGTCGCCGACTCGATCAACTGGGGCAGCAATAACACCAGCATCCGCACCGCGTTGGATACCTGGAACGGTGCTGACGCGTTTTCCGCCCGGGTGACCGCGATGAAAAACACGCCGCTATTTGGCAGCAGCGCGATCACCAACGATGCCGTGCAGGATCAACTATTCGGCGAGACCCAGGCCGACTGGTTCGTGCTCAACTCTGCGGTCGACCGCCTTCGCGACTTCCAGGCGGGTGTGGATATCTCGAACTGATCGACGCTCAATACTCGCAGGAAATGACGACGGCGCGGTCTCTCGATCGCGCCGTCGTCGTTCATTGCCTTATTCAAATCCGAGCGACACATTAGCGAACTCGAATCGCAATATTGTACAGACGCAAAGATGCTGCTCACAATCGATGTGTATCTTCTGCACAGTCAGATCGAGGGTTCCTTCTGAATGTCCTGTCGTAACCCTGCTTGACTCCGTCGCTTCTGGCGGGGTCGAAAAGCAGTCAGGGAAGTTCTGCGCGTTTTGAAACCCTCCGCCGGTCGAATGTTGGTCCAAAGCGACAGCGCTGCTGTCGTGCCCGAAGATTCCGCGCGTGCGTCGCGGCGGGCGCATGTTTCTGGGAAGGTCAGATTTCATTTTTCAGGGATTCGGTAGCGTGTCGACGGATGATGTCTCTGCACGTCGCAGAGACTCTGCTGGCACGGGAAAAAAGTAGGGAGATTCGTCTATGTCTAATCGTGCAATTCTCATCGCCGCAGTTGCGGCTGTCATGCCGGCGTCGTCGACGCTGGCACAGTATTTTGTTCCGCTCACCTCCGGTCGTCCGGTCGAAGCGGCCAACAGTGCCAACGAGCAGAACGCCGCGTTCAAGCTGCCTGCCGGCTTCACGCAGACCAAGCTCACCAGCATGTCGGAGATCGAAGCCGATGCGACGCAGTCCACCGTTCGCGTGAACGCCCTGGGTGCCAACGGCTCGATGTGGGACATGTCCGCGTTCGACCCCTCGGGCCGGTATGTGTTCATTCCGCATGAGACCCAATATGGTGCGGGCTTAAGCCGGTATGACAAGGTCACTGATAAATCGACCCGCCTGTTCAAAGGCAACACGCTGGGCGCTGGTGGCAACTGGACCAATGACTATGGCGCGCTCGATCCGGCAGAATGGACGCCGTGGGGTACGGTGCTCGTGGCCGAAGAGTGGAGCGGGCTGGGTCGCCTGTTCGAGGTTCAGAACCCAACGACTGTCGCTCAGGATGCCGCAGTTCCCATCCATCGTGCTGGCATTCCGTCCGTGTCACACGAAGGTCTGAAGTTCGATGCCAGCGGCAACATGTATTTTGTCGACGAGTTCGCCTCTGGTTCGATCTACCGCTTTACGCCCAAGAACCCGAACGACCTCTCGGTTGGGAAGACGTCGGTTCTCAAGGTCGGCGTGGGTGGAACTGACGAAGTCGCCGGTGCGGCAACGTGGGTCGACATCACGGATATTAATGGTACCAAGTTGACGACTGCCGACCCGTACGATTTCTCCGCCGCACGTGGCGGTCGCGTCGCAGCAGATGAGGTGTTGGCGACGGGTTACAATCGCCCCGAAGATCTTGAAATCAAGACGCTCGGGAACGGAAAGACGGGTCTGTTCTTCGCCGCAACCGGAACCAATCGCGTCTACGCCATCGAGTTGACCGATGCGACCAACGCACTGGTGAAACTCGCCGCCGATGCGACCACAGTGAAGAACCTGGGTTTCCCCGCTACGTCGGCTGCCCTGCAGTCGCCGGACAACCTCGCCGTCGATAGCAACGGCAACATCTACGTCATCGAGGACCAGGCCAACTCGACGACGCTGGGCACCGCAGGCGGCGACGTATGGTTTCTCCGCGATGCCAACAATGATGGCGTCGCCGAGTCGCTCGATCTGTTCATCAGCCAGGGCGTCAACGGTGCCGAAGCGACCGGCATGATCTGGGATCCGTCCGATCCCAACTCCTTCATCATTTCCGTCCAGCACCCGACGTCGACCGCCACTGTCGGTCAGACAGGTGATGCGCTGTGGCGCGTGACCATCCCTGAGCCGACCAGCCTTAGCTTGCTGGGATTGGCCGGTCTGGGCGCGCTGCGTCGTCGTCGCTAGGTGAATGATCTCGGGGGGTGAGAAATGCACGGCTGCCACCTTTGACCGGGTGGCAGCCGATTTCATTTGAGGCCGATCGCTTTATCGGGCGATCGGGCGAACGACCACGGCGGTGCCGTAGCAGAGCACCTCGGTTGCCGAGCCTTTGCTGACGACCTCGGACGCGTCGTACCGCATCCCGACGATCGCGTTGGCCCCGACTTCGGCGGCGTGTTGGAGGAGCGAATCGTAGGCCTGTTGCCGCGCCTGCTCGCACATCTCCTTATACGCCCCGATCTGCCCGCCGATGATGTTCTTCAATCCGCCCAATATGCCCTGGGCGATGGTGGGGGCCCGGACGATGATCCCGCGCACGACGCCGCGATAGTCAACGATCTCGTAACCTTCAAAGGAGAAGGTGGTGGTGACCATCATGTGGGGGCGTCCGGAGTAATCGAGTGTGGGGTTCAAGTGTTGTCCTAATCTTCGAGCGGCAGATCGATCCCGGCATACACCGCACGCAGGGGTAGATCGATCTGGATCGAAGACAGTTTGGCGACCGCGTCCAGTCCTGTCCAGTATTGGATTCGCCAGGTGTCATCGACCCGGGAGAACGATTCGACCATGGCCTGATGCTGTGAGATCAGTACATATTCCGTAAGCGAGTCGATG
>JBGSMH010000080.1:0-8957 GCA_041740275.1 Phycisphaerae bacterium | reverse complement strand
GGATTGGCCGATGCACTGATCGTCAGCGGCGCGGGTACGGGCAAGGCGACCGACACCAAAAAAGTGCAACGGGTCGCCAAGCACGCCAAAAAGACGCCATTGTTTGTTGGGTCCGGCGTCACGCAGCAAACCGTGCAGAGCTATCTGCCGCATGTCGCCGGCGTGATCGTCGGGACGTATTTCAAAGAGCGTGGGAAGGTCGATGCGCCTGTTGATCCGCAGCGAGTACGGGCATTGATCGAAGCGATCGGTTGACCCAGTCTGTGCTTCATCAACGAGCTATCCAAATGCTCACAATTGGTTCGACAGACAGCCCATCATTCCTATACTGGCGTTTTCACCGACCGACATGGCAATAATTAGTTAAGGTAGACACAATGATGGCCAACATCCCCAATGTAAACATACGCACGTTTCAGGTTTTCCCAGACGTGCCCGAGAAGCTTCAGCCGTTGCTGGAACTGGCGAAAAACCTCTGGTGGGTGTGGCAACCGGATGCCTCCGAGTTGTTCAGGCGACTGGATCGCAAACTCTGGTCACGCGTCTACCACAACCCCATCAAATTGCTGGGCGCGATCTCACAGGACCAACTCAAGGCGGCAGCGGTCGATGAGGGGTATCTGGCGCACCTGAGCCGCGTCCATCAACAATTCAAACAGCACCAGAACGAGGTCGGTTGGTTTAACGCCGCCCACGCTGAAGACAAACAACTCCGCGTCGCCTATTTCAGTGCCGAGTTTGGGTTACACGAGTCATTGCCGATTTATTCGGGCGGTCTGGGTGTGCTGGCTGGCGATCATCTCAAAAGCGCCAGCGAGCTTGGCTTGCCGCTGACCGGCGTTGGGCTGCTCTATCGGAACGGTTATTTTGAGCAATACCTCACCGCCGACGGGTGGCAGCAGGAGCGATACCCGGAGTTGGATTTTTACCAACTGGCGATCGAGCCGCAAAAGCACACCGACGGGTCGGACGTGCTGGTGAAAGTGGACATGCCCGACACGGCGGTATTTGTGCGGGTCTGGAAAGCGCACGTCGGCCGAATCCCGCTGGTGCTGCTGGATACGAATGTGCCCGAAAACTCCCCCGCCGACCGGGAAATCACCGCGCGTTTATATGGCGGCGGCAGCGAGATGCGCATCCGCCAGGAAATCGTCCTGGGCATCGGCGGCGTCCGAGCGCTCGAAGCGGTCGGCCAGGACATCAACATCTTCCATATGAATGAAGGCCACTCCGCCTTCCTGGCGCTGGAGCGGATTCGCAGAGCCATCGAAGCCCACAACATCACCTTCGACGAAGCCCGCCAACAGGTGATGGCTTCCAACGTCTTCACCACCCACACACCCGTCCCGGCCGGGATCGATATGTTCCCGCCCGAGCTGATCGTCAAGTATTTCAAGAGCTTCTACCCCACGCTGAAACTGGACGAAGAGGGCTTTCTGTCGCTCGGTCGCGAGGATGTGAGCAACAAGAAACAGGGCTTTTCGATGGCGGTGCTGGCGTTGCGGCTTGCGGACACCTACAACGGCGTATCCAAACTGCACGGCGAGGTCTCCCGCCGAATGTGGCACAATATCTGGCCGAGCGTTCCGGTGCCCGAAGTGCCCATCACCTCCGTAACCAACGGCATTCACGCCCGCACCTGGCTGAGCCCGGAGATCATATTTGTTCTTGATCGTTATCTTGGCGAACGCTGGAAAAACAATCCCGCCGACCACAGTGTCTGGGGAGATGTGAATCAGATTCCCGACGAAGAGCTTTGGCGAGCGCACGAACGGTGCCGCGAGAAGTTTGTCGTTTGGGCGCGTCACTCGTTGCACGAACAACTCACCCGCCGCGGCGCGACCTACGAAGCGGCGGCGGTTGCAGATACGGTCCTCGATCCCGAAGCCCTGACAATCGGCTTTGCCCGGCGTTTTGCGACCTATAAGCGCGGATCACTTTTGCTGCGCGATCTGGATCGTCTCAAACGGCTGCTGGACGACACCAAACGCCCGATCCAGTTTGTCTTCGCCGGCAAAGCGCACCCTGCCGACCATGAGGGCAAGGAACTGATCAAGTCGCTGGTGAACTTCGGACGAGACCCGCAATACCGGCGCAAGTTTGTTTTCCTTGAAAATTACGACATGAATGTCGCCCGATATCTGGTTCAGGGCGTGGACGTGTGGTTGAATAACCCGCGTCGGCCTTACGAAGCCAGCGGCACCAGCGGAATGAAGGCGGCGGTCAACGGGATCTTGAACTGCTCGATCCTCGACGGATGGTGGGTCGAAGGCTACGCGCTGGATCCCGCCACCGGATGGGCAATCGGCAGCGGCGAATCCTACCCGGACGCCGAATACCAGGACCATATCGAAAGCCAGGCACTTTACGATTTACTCGAAAAACAGATCGTGCCCACCTTCTATGATCGCGGCGTCGATCAGGTTCCCCACGAATGGGTCCGACGCATGAAAGCCGCGATGCGCGTCCTGGCACCGGTGTTCAACACCAACCGCATGGTGCGCGAATATGCCGAACGACTCTATGTCCCGGCTTTCCGTCGGGGTCAGGCACTGGCCGAGGGCGGTTTGAAGCGGGCGATCAGTCTGGCACACAGCAAAGATGCACTTCGCGCCCGATGGGGCGGGATCAAGTTGCTGGGCGTTCACACTTCTGGCAATGGTCACTACAAGGTCGGCGAATCGCTGCAAGTCGAAGCCCTGGTCGAACTCGGCCAACTGAAACTGGACGACGTTTCAGTCGAGCTATATGCCGGGGCCCTCAGCGGCGCAGGCGACGAGATCGAAAACCCGCAGGTGATCAAGATGGAGCACACCCGCGAGGTCGCACCGGGACGTCACCTGTATACGGGCAAAATCACCTGCGCCGTTTCCGGCCGTCAGGGATTTGCGCTACGCGTCGTGCCGGGATTGACGGACCTGGCCACCCCGTTTGAGCCGGGATTGATCGTGTGGAACTGATTCTGCGGATCGACGCGCAACACGGAGGTCGCGATGTCCGAGTCCCACTTGTCCCCAGTGCCACTGGATTACGCACACCCTGCAGGCGAGCGCCAGTCCGTTTTCTGCTGGCGTGCGACGGGGGTAGTGGCGCTTGTCCTGCTGGCGTTGAATGGGATGGCGTATGTGGCGCGCGTCGCGATTGACCTGCAAACGCAGCTTGGGGCATCAACGCCCCCTTGGGTCGAGACGGTACGATCAAGGGTGGAGTTTCGTGCATCTCCGTCAATGGATTGGCTCATCCTCGCACTGCTCCCCCCTGCGGCTGGCGTGCTTTGGGCATTTTCCGGACGAAGCACTTGGGCACGGGTCTGGCGAAGGTATTTCGCGATCATGGGAGTCGTGACCTTCTTTCTTGCCGGTGGCGTCATCGTCTACGCGTGCGTAGCGCCGATGGTCGAGATGCGAAGCCGTTTTCAATACGTTCGGTCGCAACAGGAAGACACTCCGCTGCCGATGCGATTTTCCAGCGCCCACGCGCTCTATACTTTTCTTGCCCACACTTCGGACGAACCTGCCGACCCCGATGGCGTCGTCACTTTCGCGGCAGGGTGTATGATCGACACGCGGTCGATGCATGATGAGCAGATCATGGTAATCGCGCCGACCTATGGACAAGGGGGCGCGTCCATACGCGGGCAGCCGGGAAATGGCTACTACTATTTTGTCAAGCCTGTCTACCTGGCGGATCGTTATACCTGCGTGGGCTATGACCTGGTCGGCATCGCGGGCGGAAATCACTACGACCTATACCGTCGTGACGGAACGCTTTGGTTGGAAACCCATTGGCGTTCCGGTGTTGATAGTGATACGAGACGGTATCGTTTCGATACTGGAGCATTTCGACCCACGGAACTGCCGATTCCAGCGTCAAAGCGCGACCCGTTTGCGCGATGATATTTGTGTAATATCAGGCCCGCCAACAACGGAGCCTCCGGACCTCGCTAATCCAGCCGGGCCTGAGTGGGTAACGTCGTTGGTGCGGGAGGGGTTTTCGCCAACGCAGGCGTGGGACTGACCCGCGCCGGTGCGTTTCGGGCGGCATAGGCACCGCGCGTGATGCAGATCGACTTGATCTGCTTGATGACCTCGGCTTGCACAAGCGGCTTCTTCTCGATGTTGAAATGATTCACGCCACTGTCGTCGATCAGATCGGTGCGGTCCTTGCGCATGTCGAGATTGACGAGCATAACACTGCCCGGTCGCTCGGCCTCCAGCGGGATGCCGCGAAGCCAGGGAAGATTGTCCATCGCGCCGTTGGATTGATATAGGTTGACCGCTTTTGTCACATTATGCGGGACTTTGGGGGGTGTCACCGGGTCCAGCGTGATCACCAGATCGACCTTCACCTTTGCCTCTTTGAGGCGTTGGGCAATTCGCAGGATATTATCGGCACCATAGCTGTGACCCACCAGCACGATCGGTTCGGGATTGGGAACCGACTTGTACCCGGCCGCAATTTTGTCGGCGACCTGGGACCACTGGTCGGATTGGTAAACGTGCGAGCGAACACCTTGTGCGACCAGATCATCGTTAAGCGTGTTCATCCCGGTTGAGAAAACGCCAATAAATCCGCGAAACAGATAGGCGTTGCCCACGCGGGGGTGCACGGGCTCAGCGACGGGCTTGATCGCACTGACCGGACCCGGCTTCATACCCGCGCAGCCGACGCTGGATACAATCACCAGCACGGACAGAGCAAGAATCGATAATCTTCGCAACATAGTCTGACCCATCTTAGCCATACCCTAATCCAGGGCAATTAAATCAACTCCACATGCCCGGCGACAACCCGGGACAACCCATGGGACGAGCGAACCAATAGCCGTCCCTGTGCGTCCAGGCCTTCACAAATCCCGGCGACCTGCGTCCCCCCCGGCTCGATGATCCGCAATCGCCGACCCGTCAGGGCGTGATGACGATTGTATTCGGGCAAAATGGCCCCGAACGAACCGAAATCCTTTTTCAGCAAGAGTTTATTGATCTCCTGCCCGATGCTCGCCAGCACAGTCGCCAGCGGGATCTCGGTTCCGATAATCGCCCTCAGGCTTGTCACCCGGTGACGCACACTGAAAGGTATGTCGTCTATATCAGTATTGACGTTTAGACCGACGCCGATCAAATCTGCACCGGCAATGCGTTCGCACAGCAGGCCGGCCAATTTCAGGTCATCGTGTTAGATATCGTTCGGCCACTTCAGTTTCAGGTCAGAGATTGATGTCAGCCCGCTAATCGCCCGGTGCAGCGCGACTCCGGCGATCAGGGGCACCTGGTGTGCGGGAATGCGTTCATCCGTGGGAAGGGCAAAAGTGACCGTCAATGAACCCGTACCCGACCACCATGTATTGCCCCCCCGTCCGCGGCCACTGATCTGATGCCCCGCAACCACCACCGCCGGGCAGTAAAGCCTGCCATCGCGTCGCAATGTCGCGGCGTGGTCGTTGGTCGAACGCAATCGGGGATAAAAATACAGCCGAAACGGCTTGAGACGTTTGCGAAGATCATCCAGTCGAAATCGATTCATTCGGCATCACCCATGCGAAAGCTGTGCCTGTCCGGACATGCAACGAAAGGGAAAATGATCGCGGTTTGGCGTATCATCGCACGCCATGTGGGAAGAATACAAGCGACGTTTCTGGATCAGTCAGGCGATGATCTTGCTGGCGGTGATCGTGACCTGGCAAATCGCGGGCATGAACTGGCAACGCGTGGTGACGATCGTTGTCGCGATGGAGATCGGCGCACTGCTCGGATCGGCCATGGGTGCCAAGCTCAAACGCGATGTCATCCGATCCGACGAAGAATTGCCACTCAAACCCAAATAACCTGACATTTGAATCACCCATGGTCTTTTGGCGTATGTTCGTCCACAATCGCCTCGACGATGGTTCGGTGCTGTTTGTGTCGCCAGATCATGTAGATCAGAAATCCGCAAGCCAACACGATTGCCCCGGCGATAAACCAGTTCTTGAACTCTGAGATCATCTTGTCGTTGAGTGATTTGCCGACAAAGTACCCCACCACCATAAACATCCCGCCGCTGACGATCGCCGCCAGTCCGTCGGCAATGAGGAACTTCCAAAAACTAAACTTTATGGTCCCGGCGGTGATGACCATCGCCCCTCGCACCCCCGCGAACAACCGGCCGACCGCGACCACCCCGACGCCGTATTTGTCGAACCAGACTTGCACCTTGGCGATGCGGGTGACGGTCACATGTTTGCCGATAATCGGCACGCGGGTGATGTTCATGCCGTAGCGACGGGCGATCCAATAGAGGCAGATATCCCCGCCGATGATGCCCGCCCAATTCAGCCCGCCGACGATCAGCCACTCCTGCCAGATCGGCAAGTATTCGCCCTGACACAAAAACGCTCCGGTGATGATCAGCGGGATATCTTCGGGCATGGGCAATCCCAGCCCACAGGCAAACAGCAGTGCAAAGGAGATAAACGCCCCGCCCCACCACCCCTGAGTTGTGATCCAAAGTCGTACGGCGTCGATGCTGATACTGAACAAAGCGAGAAAGGTCATGAGATAAAGACTATTCTATTCCATTCACACTCGCGACGCATTATGAACAATTCATGATTTCGTGCGTTTCCTCGATCGATCTCGATCCACATGTGATGTCCTCGGATCGCTCGAACGGTCACAGCGATGCAGCAGCGCCAGCGAAGGCGCAAGCAACCAACCGATCGCGTTTTGGGCGATTCGATTGTCGCTTGCGCCTTCGCGGCGCTTTACAGATCATTATACGTTCAGCAGGTGCTTACTTGTTATAGAACCCCGGCATCGGCTTGCCGAGCTTTTCCCACTGCTTGATGACAGCTTCGGCCTTGCCGGCACTGTTGAGCACGTTGGGCTGCAGCTTGCGGCGGACCATGCCGATGATCGCTTCGCGCGCCGGGCCAAGGTAATTACGCGGATCAAACTCCGCGGGCTTGGTAACGAACACTTCGCGGATCTTTGCGGTCATCGCCAGACGCAGGTCGGTATCGATGTTGACCTTGCACACGCCGTACTTGGTGACCGCCATGTTGATCTGGGCTTCGGGCACGCCTTTGGCGTTGGGCATCGCCCCGCCGTACTTGTTGACCAGGTCGATGAACTCCTGCGGCACGCTCGACGAGCCGTGCATGACCAACGGCAGGCCCGGGCAGGTCTTCATGATCGCTTCGATCTTGTTGAACGCCAGCTTTGCTTCGTGCTTGAACTTAAACGCACCGTGGCTGGTGCCGATCGCGACCGCTAGGCTGTCGCAGCCGGTACGCTTCCAGAAATCCTTGGCCTGATCCGGATCGGTCAGGAACTTCTCGACGTTCTTTTCATAGTCGTGGGCGTCCATCCCGACGACGTCTTCTTCAATCCCGCCGAGCATGCCCAGCTCGGTTTCAACGACCACACCGGCGGCGTGGGCGTGCTTCACGGCTTCGGCGGACAGCTTAACGTTCTCTTCGTACGCGTGGTGCGAGCCGTCTATCATGACCGACGTAAACCCGTCTTTGATACAGGTATCGACTAGATCGACGGTATCGCCGTGGTCGAGGTGGATCGCGATAGGTAGCCAGGGATATTCGACGACGGCGGCGTCGATGATCGCCTTGAGATAGTGCATCTTGGCGTACTTGCGTGCGCCTTTGGAGATTTGGAGAATCAGGGGGCTTTTCTCGGCGGCACACGCCTCGATAATGCCTTGGCAAAGCTCCATGTTATTCACGTTAAACGCGCCGACCGCGAACCCGCCTTCATAGGCGAGATCAAACATCGGCTTGGTGGTCATCAGCGGCATACAGTTAGTCCTTTCAAGAGAAATCGAACGTCGCAAAGCTTACGGGTTTTCGTTCCCGTATCAAAAGAGAGTATTTTATCTTTTTATTCAGAATGTCAAGCCCGCCGGGGTAGGAAACGCCTCGTGCCTCACCCAGCGACGAAATCGGCTCACGCTTTCTTGTCATCCGCTTTGTCGGGCAGATCTTTTCCTTTGACGGTCATCCGCACGGGATGGCCGAACCAGGCGCGGGGTTTTTCGGTGTATTTTTCTTCCATCACCGCCACCACGTCGGTCATGGTCCCCGTGTCTTTGACCCAGCCGCCTTCAATGTCGGGAAAATCCGTGCGGCAATTTTCGCACTTCTTGCCGTCATAGAAGCGGATCGGACACCAGAAACTTTCGACATTGCGAAGCATCTCGGCACCCAGCGAATAGACGCCGGTCATCCAGTCGCAATAGAGACACCAGACCAGGTCGTGCCCGATCAGGCCGTCAAACTTTTGTCGGCTGACGTTGATCCACTCGCTCTGCTTGTATTTGGGGAACCCCAGCAAGGCCGGCAATAGCCAGTAAAGCCCCATCTCCATGATCCGGATCAGCCAGAACGCCGGGAGCGCCACCAGCGTCACCCAGAGCGCCAGATGGTTTTGCCAGCGGCCTACTGTGCGGTTGAGAAACTTGACGATCCGCGGGCCTTTGCGGGCGGCAGGATGCATCGACTCGTGGATAAAGCACCACAGATAGAGCGCCAGCAACTGCCCGACCAGCGCCCCTGCCAATCCGATCCACCCAAACACCGGCACTGCCACCACCCACGGGATCCAGGTCAACAGTGCGACGATCAGGTCCAACGCCGGGGCCCGGGTGACAACCCGAGAAACGAACCGGCCGAGCCACATCAGCAGCAAAGCCAGCAGCAGGACCGACACGAATGTGGTACCGAGCGCCCAAAGGGCATTGTGGACGAGTGGGTGCATCGGCCCAGTGTCGCTGGATCAGGCTGATTTGTCACATTGGAAAGGATAGTTTGGCGTTTGGAGTTTGGAGTTACTTCAAACTCCAAACTCCAAACTTCAAACTAACTTATCCCGATAAAACTCGATCATCTTCGCCAGGCCTTCCTTGCGGGTGACGACGGGTTCCCAGCCGAGGATTTTCTTGGCGCGGGTGATGTCGGGCTTGCG
>JBGSMH010000079.1:0-13162 GCA_041740275.1 Phycisphaerae bacterium | reverse complement strand
ACTGGCGGCAAAGATCACGCGGCCGAGTGAGATCTTTCCGATCAGCGGGCCGTCATGGGGTGCGGGCTACGGACGTCGCATCATCCGCGACGTTCACGGCTATTCGCGTCTGGCGTTCTGGGATGTGCTGGTCAAATCCTCCAACATCGGCATGTGCATGCTCGGGCAGCGCATGGGCAATGGCGGGCTGTATACCGCACTCAAGAGCTTCAATTTCGGCTCGCGCACCGGCATCGAACTGCCCGGCGAAGACCCGGGTCTGGTCAACGCACTCAAAAAATGGAATCGCTTCAGCACCGAATCGATCGCCCAGGGCTATGAGATGCGCGTCACGCCCCTGCAATTGGCGCGCGGGATGACCGCCTACGCCAACGGCGGGCGGTTGGTCGAGCCACGCGTTGTCAAAGGCACCGTCGGGGAAGATGGTGCGATCGAATCGATGCTTCGCACCCCGTTCAGCAAATTGCCGCAGGTCATCGACGCCGACACCAGCGCACAGGTGCGACGCATCCTGGCCGACGTGCCCGTGCGCGGCACGGCACAACGGGCCCGATCCGGGAAATACAACTTCTTCGGCAAGACCGGCACCGCTCACAGCGCGGTCAACGGCAGTTACAACGAATCGAACTACACCAGCAGTTTTGTCGGCGGGGCACCATTCGAAAACCCGCGCGTGGTCATCGCAATGGTCATTCACAACCCCGATAAATCCCTGGCCCACTACGGCGGGACCGTCGCCGCACCGGCGGCGGGGAATGTGCTGCAGCGCACGCTCGATTACCTGCAAACCCCCGCCTCGCCCGATCTGCCGCTGCCGCCTCCCAATATTCAGGATGTACTCTACGCGTTTGATGCCAAGGTCTATCACCGCCGCGACACCACCGCGTCGGTGCGGGACTGATCAAGCCACTGCTGGTGATATCATGTCGCCCAACCTGTTTAACCAAACCGACCTGATCGAAGCCCGCCGGGTGATAAACCGGGGCAAAGGCAGCCGCGCCGTGGTCGCGACCCGAAACATCGCCAAAGACGAGTTGATCGAGCGCGTGCCGGTGATTCTCATCCCGCGCAATCAGGTCTTTGGCGACAACCCCATCGCCAAGCGGTCGGCCCGCATTTCCTGGTATGTGTTTGACTGGATCCCCACCAAGCGCGATTACGTCGCACTCTGTCTGGGGTATGGATCGCTCTACAATCACTCGCATGATGCCAACGCGGTCTATGAGAAGCAGTTGCCCGACATCATGTGCTTCATCGCCCGCCGGGATATCGCCGCCGGGGAAGAGATCACCATCGATTACCGCGGCGGCGACGATGAATCCGACGACCTGCTTGGCTTTGAGGTCGATACCCATGACGCCAAATCCCTCGGCTAGAAACGTGTAGAAATTGCCCGGATCGGGTAAAACGCCAAGTTCAAACGTCTGCGTCAAACGTTACTTTTGAAAGATTCGCCTTCATGTTGTTATCCCTGTTTCGTCCCGGCCTGCATGCCATCCGAGCATTCTGGAAGCCTTTTGTGCTGATCCAGATTTGCGGATTGTTGGTGGTCATCGGGTATTTTTATGTCCCATTCGTCCGCGACGTTCTCGACCGCCTCGGCGAATTCAAGGCCGCCGGCGGGGTGGCGATCGTCATCATCGCCAGCGCGATCTCCGGTGCGGTCGTTCCAGAGCTGGCCAAGATCGTCGCGCTGGGTCAGACCCATTTTGATCGCACGCGGCTAAACGATCTGGCGATCAATGGGATGATCTTCGGGCTGTTTGGGTTCGCCGGGGATGCGTTTTACACGTTGATGGGCGAACTCTTCCCGCCTGATGGGACAATGAGGCCGATCGTGATCAAGACGGCACTGGATCAGGCGCTATATTCGCCTTTCCTGACCCTGCCGTTTGTGGCGTTGGTCTATACGTTCAGGCGGCACGCCTGGCGCATCAAGCCGGTGCTGAATGAACTGGGCTTCCATTGGTACCTGACGCGTGTGCTGACGCTGGCGGTGATGTGCTGGTGTTATTGGGTGCCGATGTGTCTGCTGATGTATACATTGCCCGCCGGGCTGACGTTTGTCTTTGCGATGTTCGGACAGGCCGCGTGGGCATTGTTGCTGCTTTTTGCCGCCAAGCACGGTGCGGACCCCGCGTCGCATGATGAGCCAATCCCCGCTGATTTGCCCGTCTCGATCGAACCCCAACCGCCAGCCTGACCCGGTATTCCCCGCCGGTTTTTTAGCGAAATCATTAACACGCACACACTATCGGCTTGCCCATTCTGATAAATAGGACTATGGTATCCTTTTTGTGTGAGTGGGTCTTTCATTGGAGTCGGTTTGTCGTCATTTCAGATCATTCAAGGCGGCATGGGTGTCGCAGTATCCAACTGGCATCTTGCCCGCGCCGTTGCACAAGCGGGGCAATTGGGCGTCGTTTCAGGCACCGGGCTGGGCATCGTTTTTGCCCGCCGATTACAGGAAGGCGATGAGGGCGGGCACCTTCGCCGCGCCGCTGCCGCTTTCCCGTTCCCGGATGTCGCCAAACGCGTGTTGGATACCTATTTCATCGAAGGCGGAAAACCCGCCGAAAAACCGTTCAAACCCGCGCCGCTGCCCGATCTCCCCCTGCCCGTCCCGGTTTCAGAATTGACGGTGCTGGCAAACTTTGCCGAGGTGTGGCTGGCCAAAGAGGGTCACTCCAATCCCGTTGGGATCAATTTTCTGGAAAAAATCCAACTTCCCATGCCCGCCCAACTCTTTGGTGCGATGCTGGCGAACGTGGACTATATCCTGATCGGTGCCGGCATCCCACGCTATGTCCCCGGGATGCTGGATGCCCTGGCCCAGGGCAAACCGGCGGAGATGAAGTTGGATGTCGAAAACGCCTTGCCCGGCGAAGAATGGATCAACCGATTTGATCCGGCAGCGTTCTGCGGAACAACGCCCCCCACCCTCAAACGACCCAAGTTCCTGGCGATCGTCTCGTCGGCCACCCTGGCGATGACGCTGGCCCGCAAATCCAACGGCGTGGTCGATGGGTTTATCGTCGAATCAGCGCTGGCAGGCGGACACAACGCCCCGCCGCGCGGACCGATGACGCTCAGCCCCGAAGGCGAGCCCGTCTACGGGCCACGCGACACCGCAGAACTGGACAAAATTCGCGACATCGGCAAACCCTTCTATCTCGCCGGCGGATGTGCATCCCCCGCGCGACTGGCCGACGCACTGGCGCTGGGTGCCAGCGGCGTACAAGTGGGGACGGCGTTCGCATTCTGCGACGAGTCCGGCATCGCGCCCGATCTCAAACGCAGCGTCATCGACATGAGCCGCGAGCACAAAGTCCGCGTCTTCACCGACCCGGCGGCCTCGCCGACCTCGTTCCCGTTCAAGGTCGTGCAAATCGACGGGACGATCTCCGATCCGGACGTGTACGAGGCGCGAAAGCGCATCTGTGACATGGGCTATCTGCGTAAAGCCTATCGCAAAGAGGACGGCACGCTAGGCCACCGCTGCGCCGCCGAGCCGGTCGAGCATTTTGTCCGCAAAGGCGGGACCGAATCCGAAACGGTTGGCCGCAAGTGCATCTGCAACGCACTGTTTGGCACGATCGGATTAGGACAGGTCGATCGCCAAGGCCACACCGAACCCGCCATCGTCACCGCCGGCAGCACCGAGATCGATCTGACCCAATTCATCACGCCGGAACGGTCCTCGTATACCGCGCAGGATGTGTTGGATATGTTGTTGAAGAGCTGAAACGCCGCAGCCACGACGGATCGACGGACGAGTATTCGGGTTGGCTCGTTTGCATCCATATGTGGTTCGGATAGCATCCGCCGCATTAGTTTTGTCGTGTCCAGTTTACGCGTACCCACTTGATTAATTCGGCGGGTCGCAAGGGACCGACTAGAGCCTCACACGGTTTACTGGTCTAGTATGGCACGCGAATCAACTCGCATCACTGTCGGCTGTCTCTTTGCTGCGATCGGTGGCTTCTGTCGCTCATTCGAACAGTGCGGCGCAAAAGTCCTTTGGGCAAACGAAAAGGATCGATTCGCGAGAGATACATTCGTCGCGAACTTCCCGCATGTGCGTCACCTTCACAAGCCGGTCGAAGAGCTTTCAGTTGACGGTGACGACCTTGAACCGGTGGACATTCTGACCGCTGGATTTCCTTGTCAGCCGTTTTCGGTTGCTGGCGAAAAAAAAGGCTTAAAGGATGAGCGCGGCCTGCTGTTTCTGCACATTATTCGCCTGCTCAACGAGTTCGGCGAAAACAAGCCCAAGATTCTACTGTTGGAAAACGTGCAGCACTTCCGCAACCACGATGACGGAAAGACTTTTCTACGCGTGCAAACGGAAATAAAGAAAGCCGGTTACTGGTTCAGTGACAAAAACGCGGAAATCCTCAACACCGCGACCCACACAAACATACCGCAGAACCGCGAACGGATTTTTATGGTTGCGTTCAGCTACGATCACTTCTCAAGCAATACGTTCACGTTTCCCGAACCGTTGCCCGAAGGATCGCTACGCAAAGTTAAGGACTTTCTCGACTTGGATCACAAGGCCGAGGCAAGCTTATACTTCAAACCTGAATCACAGTACTACCCAATGTTCGTTGAGGCTATGGCTAAAGGTCGCAAGGATTCCGTCTACCAGTTGCGCCGAAGCTACGTTCGCGAAAACATGTCCGGCATGTGCTTCACGCTCATGGCGAACATGGGTGATGGTGGTCACAACATTCCCGTCATAAAGGACCGTTGGGGGATTCGGAAGCTTACGCCACGCGAGTGCGCGCGGCTCCAGGGCTACGAAGATGAATGGTTCAAAATTCCCCCCCATCTTTCACGGTCTCAAGTGTGCAAGCAGATCGGAAATTCCGTCACGATACCACTTGTGAAGCGTCTGGCCGAAGCGTGCATTCGATCGCTTGCCAAGACGTCCAAAACGAGTAAAAGGATGTTGACAAGAGTATAGAAAGGGGCAGGTTTGAACTGGTGCTTCTTCAAGAACAACGGTGGCCAAGAGAGCGGATTCCACGACGCTGGCGTGGAGACGTTCAAGGGTAATCTTGAGCGATATCTAGCGCGCGAGATTATCCAAAACAGCCTCGATGCACGCGATAACCCGAAAAAACCAGTCTTGGTCAAGTTCGAGCTTCTACAGCTCAAGACATCGGATGTCCCAGACACCAAGAGTCTTCGGAGCACGTTTAGACGTTGCGCCGATTACTGGCCACAAGACGCGAAGGCGACAGAGTTCTTCCAAAGAGCGGAAGCCCTTACTGAAGAAAAGACGATCACAGTTCTGAAAGTGGGTGATTACAACACCAAAGGCGTGGTCGGTGGCGATGCTGACCGCGATAAGGGCTGGTACAATTTGATCCGGTGTAGCGGCTCATCGGCCAAATGGGCTGGCGAGGGAGGGTCGTTCGGCATCGGTAAAAATGCCCCTTTCGCCGCAAGTCGCCTTCGCGTGGTACTTTACTCGACGGTCACTAAGGATAACAAACTCGCGTTTCAGGGCGTGGCTCGGCTCGTATCACATGAGCTTGGAGGCAACGACACCGCTCAACCGATTGGATATCTCGGCGACGACGCCGGCGCTTCCGTTAGGTCAAAAAAAGCCATTCCTCCCTTGTTTCAGCGTAACAAGCCGGGGACGGACCTGTTCATTCTCGGATACGACAACCACGGGTCTTGGGAGAAAGATCTCATTTACTCTGTACTTGAGAACTTCTGGCCAGCGATTCATTTCGGCGATCTGGAGGTGGAAGTGCAGAACACCAAGATTACGAAAAAGAATCTTGAGAAGTTGCTTGACGAATATAAAGACGAGCCGGATTTCGGTGGCCACCTCTTCTATAAAGCCTTCACGGATAGCCAGGCCACAAAATATACAGATAAGCTTCCAATCTTGAAACAGGTGGACGTAAGACTCATCATTGGCGATGGTCTTCCTAGGAAAGTTGCGATGGTCCGGCGCACGGGCATGATCATCTACTACAAGAAATTCCATTCTCCTCTTCAGTTCTGTGGCGTGTTCCTGTGCCACAACAAGACGGGGAACAATACGCTTCGAGAGATGGAGCCTCCGAGACATGACGACTGGAATCCGAATCATCCGGAGAAAAATGCTCACAGGAAAACCGAGTCTGAGTATCTCACTTACCTTCGTGAGTGCATTCGAAAACTTGCGCCGACAGATAAGGAAAAGGAGATCGCAATTCCTGACCTCGCCAATTGGCTGCCAGACGATGAGGACTCAACTGAAGAGTCTTTCGATGGCGAAGATGCGTCCAAGAAAGAATCTTTCCAGCGACAGCCAGTGGAACGAACCCTAGCCGGACGTAACCTATCCTTATCACGTCGCCAAATGCAACCCGATGAAACGCAACCCGGAGATGGCGACTTCGACACAGAAATTGGCGGATCAGAGGACGGAAGTGGGGGCAGCGAGAAAGGCAACGACAACGACGGTGACGAAGGTTCCCGTACCGGCGGTGGTGGCGGGAATGACGCCGCCAACACTGCCCCGGATAAAGGGAAAGGCGATGGCAAGAACGCAAAGCCTGCAATTCAGATTCGAGGTCGTGTTTTCGTCAGCAACGTCACGACGGGTACATATATTGTCATGGCAAGGCCTCTTAAGCCGGTTAAGGATGACGTGCATCTTTCGATTAAGGCGATCGGGGATGATGCCTCTGGAACTGCCGTCAGCATCGCGAGCGCGACCATCGACGGCCAAACAACGGTTCCGATTGTTCGGGCAGGCGTGATCGGTCCAGTCAGGCTCGACGTAGACAAGTCTCTCGCTGTGACGATCACACTGGTTGAACCGCGTAAACTCGCGATGGAAGTGGTGGCACATGCGGCTGAGTAACAGATCGTATCCGCATCCAGTCGTCGGCAACGGTGACGATGTCCAAAACGCTGGCTTTCAAGCTGCGTATGAGTTCACGTCAGACAAGAAGTTCTATTACATTGATGTATCGGTGCAATCGAGTAGTGCCAGCATTGCAGAACTGGTGAAGAAGAATCAGGCATCATTCGTACTTCACGTCGAGTGCGGTAACACCTTGTACCGAAAAGCGTTCGACTTTCGCGAACAGCAGCACCGAGTTCAAATCGAAGGGGGTCGCCTCAATGGGGCCGTCGAAGTGAACTGCTTTGCTCGTGCCACGGCGGAGATCACGAAATATCGCGTCGATGGAGCGCACCCCGACTATGGCAACACCGCGTTTGAACTCCGTGTTGGAGACATCCTTGCCGTGGCGGATGGACAAGGGTTTGAGGCCGAACATCAAGACACGCTCAGGCATGTGGGTTCGATAATGGTCGTCGAGGAATCATCTAAGCCCGACGATCATCCGATGGACGTAGATTTTAACGGCGAGAAGATTAAAATTCGCCTCTGCAAGCAGGATTTCCTCCGCTACAAGGAGTTGAAGTCTAATACTCTACTCGCAACGCACCTGACCACTACCATAGTGCTTCCCGTGTTGACGGAGGCGCTTCATGTCATCAGGGCAGAAGGTGGTGGGTACGACTCACTGAAATGGTACCGCAATCTCTCGGGTCGGTTGGCAGATTTGGGACTCTCTGAGAATGAAGAGTATTTGACGACTGCGCAGGTTCTGCTTGATATGCCTATTCGCCGTGCTTTTGCCGCCGCCACAACGTACACCCAGACGGACTAATCAAGATGGCAATCCACATAATGCGAGAATACGAGGTCGAAAAGCTTTTCTCAGCCATCGGCAGCAATGAGAGTAAGTACCGAAGCAATAAAGTCTGGCTTACCGACCTCGCCAAGTCGAAGTCGATTTTCATCAAAACTAACGTCGTGCCAATGGAACCGCTGGAGCTGTTGCTGCCGGAAGCCGGTGCCTTGAGGGATATAGAGAATTCAATTCGGTTACATAAGGCGTTGAGAAACTTGACGCCTGTGCAAGCTCGCGACCCGCGTCTCTGGACCCGGCTCACCCATGTCGAATTCTGGCCATACATGCGCACGAGGTGGGATGTTGATCGCTTCAAGGCAACACCAGCGAAGATTCAGTCATTCATTACCGCAAGATACTTTGTAGCGCAAAATCAAAGCCGCGCACTTCTACGAAACGGCGTTGCGCGGCTCTGGTGGTACGGACATGTTACTTACGATGCCTCGCGCGAGAATCCGTACGAGTTGACCAAGATACTCCTAAATCAACTCGATATAACGCAGCAGATTTTGGAACGAAATCTCGGTCGCGCCCCAACTGTTCTCAACGGCTTCCTCGAGTTCTTATCAAGGCACGCCGACGAATTGCTTGGATCGGGAGATAAGAAGCGAATTCAGATACGGCATCTTGCGAAACACCTCAACCTCTACGGCGGCACGACCCTTCTCGACTGCCTCAACAAGACAGACATCATTTCGATCCTCGAAGACGAATACGGAAAGATTGTCGCCAAGCCAGAACTCCTGGACGCGGCATAGACGCATCGACGAGCACGCGAATGGTTAATCTTTGCGAATCTTAACGCGGAACGCGAACCGATAATTCCGCACTTGACAAACCCGCAACCAATACCTAACATTAACCGTACAGTTTTACCGAAAGGGGCCATTTATGAGCCAGTTTCATCGGCTATCGCTCGAGCGGCATTTGTCGGAATCTTCGGAGGGGTCGGAGGTGCCGGTGTCGCCGGAGGGGGACATGGTGCGGGTCGAGGCGACGTGGCGATCACGGTTGGAGGAGGAGGTGGACATGCGGTTCACCCCGGCGGAATCGACGTTCAAGCAGTTGCTCAATTGCCGACTGTCGCCGCAGCAGGCCAGCGCGGTCGACCTGATGGTCGGCGGGGCGTGCGACGCGGATGTGGCGCGAACCCTGGGCCTGCATCGGTCGACGATATCGAGGTGGCGTCAATTTCATCCGGCGGTTGTCGCGGAGCTGAACCGCCACCGCGATAGCACGCTCGAAGCGGCAGCGGACCGACTCCGGCGAACGACCCAACGCGCTCTGGACATCATCGACGAGCGCCTTGCCGCCATCGACAGGCCGGACCTGCAGCTCCGCGCTTCGGTCTGCCTGTTGCGCATGATCGGCATCGGAACGCGTGCCGCACACGTCGGCGCGACCTCTGCAGACCAGTTCATCGACGACCATGCCCGCGCCAACCGACGCGAGGAGTACGGTATGGTAGACAACGGCGAGCGTGAGAGAGTCCTTCTGGACCTCGCCCGCCGCGACGACGGCGCACGCGTTGAGGGGGTGTCGGAGTGATCGCCGCAATCGAAAAGTTGGTTAACTCGTCGTGCAACAAATGCAACAACGCAATCGTGTGCAACGAGTTCCCGAAGCAGTCAGAATGGCGTAAGTGATGGCCGAAACAATGGTTACGACATACGCGACGTTTGCTAAATCTTGCGGAGGCGTGCAACAGTTGCAGAGACTTGGTCTCAACTATCGATCGTAAAGCCCGTGTCGGACGGGTATTTCCTTTCCTATCAAGTGTTCTTACACTCTTTCACCCATGCGACCAGAATCATACGATTTCTTAAAAGCCATCGAAGAAACCCCCAGCGTCTCCGGCTATGAGCAGCCGGTGGCGCGGATCATCCGCAAACGGATGGGCAAGTTCGCCGACGATATCAGCACGGATGTTCACGGCAATGTGATCGTGGCGCTGAACCCCAAAGGCGGACCGCGGGTGATGCTGGCGGGGCATATGGATCAGATCGGGTTTCTGGTCAATCATGTGAACGACAATGGCTTCATCCACGTCGCCTCGGTCGGCGGGATCGACAACGCGGTGCTGCCCGGTTCGCGCGTGACCGTCCACACCAAGACCGGCCCGGTCGAGGGCGTCATGGGTCGAAAAGCCGTCCATCTCATGAAGCCCGAAGAACGCAATGGCGGGAAGATCGAGCTGGCGGATCTGGCGGTGGATATCGGTGCCAAAGACAAAAAAGAGGCGATGGAAAAAGTGCAGATCGGCGATCCGATCACCTTCGCACTCGGCGTCACCCGGCTGCTCAATGACCGCATCGTCAGCCCGGCGCTGGATAACAAGGTCGGCGCGTTTGTGGTGATGGAGGCGCTGCGAATCCTCAGCGAGAGCAAATGCAATTGCTCGGTGTTTGCCGTCGCGACGGTGCAGGAAGAGATCGGGTTGCGCGGGGCGCGGACGGCGTGTTACGGGATCGATCCGCTGGTCGGCATTGCGGTGGATGTCACGCACGCCAGCGACTACGCCGCCGTCGATAAGCGGATCGCCGGGGACGTGCAGATCGGCAAAGGCCCGGTGATCGATATCGGTGCGAACATCAACCCGCTGGTGAGCGATCTGTTTATAGATGTGGCGAAAAAGAAGAAGATCGACCACCAACTCGCCGCCGCCGCGGGCGCGACGGGGACGGACGCCAATGCTATCCAGATTTCCCGCGCCGGCGTCGCCGCCGGGCTGATCAGCATCCCCAATCGTTACATGCACACACAGGTCGAGTTGTGCGCCCTGCCCGACCTGGAAAACGCCGCACTGCTAATCGCCGAGACGATCAAACGGATCGATAAGAAGTCGAGCTTTATCCCGATGTGAACGCGGCGTGCCGTTTTCGTGTCTTTTAGTGTTGGTCGTCGGTCAGAGGCCCCGATATAATCGACCGAAGTCCACGGAGTGAAATTCGATGATCGGTTTAGGCGTGTACCATTTGGCGGAGGCGGCTCGGTATATCGATATGCCGACATCCACGCTGCGCAGTTGGTTTCGTCCCCGCTCAGAATCCACTCGTCCCGGGCCGATCTTCAAATCGGATTACGCCAAAGTGGATGGTGCTTACGCGATCAGTTTTTTGAACCTCATGGATGCGCGGTTTGCACTTCTGTTCAGGCGGCACGGTGTCCGGCCAAGTATCATCCGTCAGGCTCACAAAATACTGCAACGTGATATGGGAACCACCCACCCATTCGCCCGCGCGGACTTGAGGACCGATGGCAGCCACATCATCCGAGAAGTCGCCAACTCGATCGGCGACCCCGAGCTTTCCGACGTGATCACCCGGCAGGGCTTCTTTGGGGAAATGAAGGAGAGCCTGGCCAAGGTCACCTATGACGCCACAACCCATCTGGCAAGCACATGGGGTCTGGCAGAAGGCGTTGTCCTTGATCCGCGCCTCAGCTTTGGAAAGCCGGTCGTGAAAAATACGGGCTCGACAACATTTGTCGTAGCAAGCCAATATCACGCGAACAACAAAGACTCCGCTTTGGTTTCCCGATTGTTCCGGATCAGTGTCCCAGAAGTAATGAATGCGGTCCGATTTGAAGCTGAAATGGGTAACGTGGGGATGAATTGAGATTCGTCACCGATGAGAATTTCCCAATCGACGCAACAGCGCTCCTGAAGGCGTTCGACAAAGAGAATGACATTTCAAGTCTACTGGATCACTGCGGAAGGGGAACGGCGGACTTGGTCTGGATTCCACTGATGGGTGCCATGAATCCACGTCCCGTGATTGTCAGTGGCGATGGACGGATACTGACCAATCGCGTCGAACGCGCCGCACTGAAAGACAGTCAACTGACCTATATCTATTTGGGTAGTGGGTGGAACAATATCGTCTGGAATGATTTCGCACTCAAAATCATCCGGGTTTGGCCAAAATGTGTTGTGATGGCGAGTAAAGCTCGCGTGGGATCGATCATCGCGGTGACCGCAAGCGAGAAGATCAGCATCCACCGAATCTAGCCCAGTGCGTCACTGCCCACTGCCGACCGCCCACTTATCTATTCACCCAACAGCCACCGCGTATACCGCGACCTGGCGAAAAGGATACTGATCGTTAGTGATCCGACGAGGGCAAAGGCAAAGGTGAAGAGATCGAGCCAGATCGAGTTGGGGATTTCGTAGCGTTCGGTCCAGAGGACGACGATTCGGATGAAGACGACGTGTGAGAGGTAGATGCCGTAGCTGTAGCGGCCGAGTGAGCCGAGGCGCTCGATCAGCGGCACCACGACCGGCCAGAGCGCGATCAGCAGGATGCCGATCCCCGCGGCGGCGCGGAGGGCTTTGACTGAGCCCATCTTATGTTGCAAAAGTAGTGCAGCTGCGAACAACACCATCCCGCCAATCGCTGCGATGTTGCGGGTACGGGGCAGGCGCCCGTTCATGCAGGTCGCCAGTGCCAGCGATAATCCGAAACAGACGGTCGGAATCGCGCGAAATGCGAATCGCCAGAACTCCAGATCGCCGGCGTCGGCGCGGGTGGCGATCCAAGCGGGTTCGGGCACCCAGCACATGCCGAATCCCGCGATCGCCAGCACGACCGCGATCGACCGCTGTAATGTGGAACGAAATTCAAGCAATCGCACCAGTACCGCGCCGATGATCGACACCACCATCAGATAGGGCAGAAACCACAGATGCTGCTGGCCGCCCGCGTACAGGATTGTCCACGGCGGGATTTCGAATGTACGTTGCGAGAGGATCGTCTTGGCTTCGGCCAGCACAACATAAATCGCGGTCCACGCCAGGAAGGGGACATAGACACGCGTGAATCGCGAGCCGATGTAGTGCGCCAGAGGCTGGTGTGGCTGGCGGGTCAGCGAGCGGGTCATGAACAGCAGTGCGATGCAGATATAGAACGGCACGCCGAACGTGCCGATGGGATAGAAAAGGAGGCCAAGCTCACTTTGGGCGGCATGGACCCAGATGATCCCGATCGCCGCGAAAAGCCGGGTGGCGTCCAGCAATGCCAGCCTCGCCGCAGCGCGCGGGGCGGCGATCGCCACCGATGTGGACGCCGAATGCGTCGAAACGCCGACCTGTGCAACGGACATAAATCCCTGTCTTCTCGTGTCAAACGAAACCCGGCGCGCACATTTCACGCGTGCGTCCCTCAAGCTCTTTATCAGTAACACATTCGACTTCGTCCGGCGGAAAATCATCAGGTTGCGGGCGAAATATCGGTCCTTTGGGTGTCAATCTGCGCGATCTGTAACAAACGCGCGGTACAATCCGGATCATGCGATGGATGATTCTGGGATTATTGCTGTGCGGTCCGGTGCTCGCGATCGACTACCGGATTGACCCCGCCGGGGACGATTCCCGTAACGGACGCACGCCCGAATCCGCGTGGAAAACCCCAGCGCCGCTGGCCAACATTCGCCTCGCGCCAGGCGACCGC
>JBGSMH010000078.1:0-4227 GCA_041740275.1 Phycisphaerae bacterium | reverse complement strand
GCGCGGGGGTGAAACTCCCCCGCGCCACTCACCCACTGATCAGTTCTTCGGCGTCAGGGAGATTGTCTTGCCGTCAAGGTCGACCTGCACACTCACGGCATCTTCCCAACGGGTGTTCTCCGGCATGAACGCACGGCCCGTTTGCCCGGGCAACTTGTGGATCCATGTCCAGCCGTTCGGGACAGGTACGGGCAGGCCCGGTCCGCGTTGATTCTCTGGTCCGAATGTGGAGAGCGAAAGCGATTGAATGACCGTGCCGTCCCTAAGCGTTACCGTTACCTTGCCCCAATCCAATTTCGCCTCGCCGGACGTCGTAGTTCCAGCGAACTCGATGATGTTCGGGCGAACGCCAAACTTTCGGCTCAGCTCGTCATGGAGCGCCGAATCGCCCGAATAATTGTCGGCGGTGATCGTGGCCCTGCCATTCGACCACCCCCATGACCGCGCCGGGCTTGCTGGAACGGTCGGTCCAATGACGCCGAATACGAAGATCAATCCGATCACGATGAGCAAAAGGGTGCCAACACCGAGCGACAGGCCGATCACTGCTTCGCGTGTCACGCCGGTGTGGGTCGAGCGTTTCCGGCGGACGATTGCGATGATGGCCAACACAATGCCCGTCAATAGCAGCCCGGCCTGCGTGATCAGTATCACCGCGGCTCCGGCGCGTGATTGACGGCTCACCTGGGAAGTCAAAATCGACAATGCCCACATGATCGCGATGGAAACCCACGATCCGCGAGCCATTTGCCCAACAAGATCAAGCGTCGGTTTCGCGGATGCAGTCGGCAATTTCGGTGGAAGCGGCGGCGGCAATGAGATTCCATCTTGAGTTCGGAGAAATTATAGGCCTCACCCGCAAACCGCACAACGAGTGTCGTGCTTGATTGGCGTTACGCCGGATTACATTTTCACGAGCTCTTAAGGCGGGAGCGGTTCGCATTTCTATCTCTCTGTTTTTCCAAACGTAATTTCGCTGCGGATCAAAATGGGGGGCACACTGAATCGGCAGTGCGACAAAATGACATCCACAGGACTAGGGAACTCTTCGCGAGCGACGCGGCTAACGGGGCGCAGGGAAATGATCACGCGGGGGATTGACAACGGGCTGTCAGGGGTGGTGAGAAATCGGCGGATTTGCCTGATTTTGCCGCCGACTTTTCAAATTGCGGAGGATATACTTAACTTTCGTATTTCGCTGCGTTTGGGGATGCGTTGTCGTGTTTCCACACGTGGCGATGGCTCATTGACAAGTGAAGAAACTGATTCGGAAGAGGAAACGGCGGGATTACCATCCCGCCCTACCTTGGGTCCGCCTGAAGGACGAAGGTCTTGAATCCCGGCCGGAAAGGTAGGAGTTGCAACAGTTGCACGCGGCGCTCAACACTTTTGGGGTGTCGGATTTTTTAAGTTCTGCGGCGGCCGGGGGTTATGATTTTCACATGGACCAAAGTCGATGCAACAAATGCAACAAGTGAAAAGGAGTGAGCAGTAGGCGGTGGGCAGATGGCAGAGACGCGGCCAAAAAGCGAAATCAGCAGACCCACAGGTAGCACGGGCATTTGCGGGTATGTGCAATCGGTTAGATATTAAGTTAAGCTGCTCGACAAGCGATGCGACAGTATTCAATGAATCGGTCACGACTGATTGGGGTGGTGCTGGCCATCGTGTGGGGGGTTGCGCTGGGGTGGGGCGCGGCGGCGCAGGCGAAGACGACGATCGACGTGGAGGCCGGGTTCGAGGGGCAGTTTCGTGCGGGTCGGTGGGCACCGGTTTTTATCGAAGTCAAAAGCGATCGGCCACGGACGGGGATTGTTGAACTGCGCGTGCCCAATGCGTCGTCGTCAACGATGACGATCCGCCAATCGATCGGGCTGAGTACCGAGCCGCAAAAGTATGTGATATATGCGCCGCTGGCGTTGGCATTTGATCCACTGCGAGTGACTCTGTTTGATGCCGACACCGACAAGCTGCTGGCGGAGTGGCCGGACCGGGAGCAGGAAAATATCAATCGGGGGATGCAGCAGATCGGGTTTGTGATGATCAGTGCCGGTCGGTCGCCTTTGATGCGATCGTACCGACGGCAAGCTACGGCAGGGTCGACGATTATCAGTCACCTGCGTTACCCACAACTGCCTGCCGTCGCGATCGGGTACGACACGGCGGATGTGGTCTATCTGAATAACCCCGAATGGGAGCAAATCTCCCGCGATCAGCAACTGGCCATGCTCTCCTGGGTTCGCAGCGGCGGGACGCTGGTGCTGTATCCGGGTGTGGATGCAGTCCCGACTGATTCGCCACTGCTTGCAGAATTGCCGGCGAAATTGGGATCCGCTCAGGTCGCAGAACTGACCGAGAAACAGATCAAATCGCTGGGCTTGCCCGAACGGTTTCGAAAGCTGTCGGTTCGGAATCTGACGCCTATCAACGAGGCTCAATCAGTTGATCTGGGTGCGGATCTGGCCAAGGGATATGAGAGGCGAATCGGTCTGGGTCAACTCGTAGTGATGCCGATCGATATCGGGCAGTTTCAGTTTGATGACACCGAAAAGTCGCAGCGATTTCATGACGGCTTCTTTGCCACATTTTTGCCGACACCCGCGAATGCCGCCAACGAGAATTACGGCTATTACGAGGCCGACATCACCGCTGCCAACGCGGCGTTGGAGCGGATCGGACAGATTCCCGACACCGGGTCGTTTGGCTTTGGTTATATCGCGGTGATCGTCGGGGCATTGATGCTGATCGTCGGCCCGATCGACTGGCTGATATTGAAGAAACTGGGTCGCCAGCCGTGGACGTGGGTGACGACGATCGGCTGGATCGGGCTGTTCACCTGCGGCGCGGTCTATGCCGGACACATCATGCGGTCTGGCGATCTGCACTTTCGCACGATCCGCATGTTCGACCAGATCGGCGATCGTGTGATCGCCTGCGAGGATATCGCGTTGATCTACGCACCCAGCAGCGACACCTACGCGATCAATTCCGATCCGACGATCTGGTGGCAACCGGTGCCCAGCGGCAGTCGATATAGCACTGACACGCTGGCGACGGCTTTGGATTCGCGTCAGTCCTATCGCGGCAATACGCCCGAGGGAATGTGGATTGATGTTTGGAACTGGCGTTTTCTACGTGGGACGAAGCTGACATTCGACGCCCCGCTGGTGGATGCGAAGCTACAGTTGAACCGTGATCGCCGGATTGTTGGCTCGATCCAAAATCTGTCGCCCAACCCCATGACAAACCTAATGCTCGTCACAAAGGACGGTAACGTAACGCTGCCTGAGACGATCGCACCTGGCGCGACCAGCCAGGTCGACACTGCTATCCTTGCCACAGACAAGGAGGAAAAAAGACGGTATTACCACGAACAAATCGACACCAGTTATGAATCGGTCTTCAACCTGTCTCAGGCACGGCAGAAGACGTTTGACCGACTTTTGCAGGCCGGATCGATCATCGTTTTTGCCCAGTTGGACGGTTTTGTTCAGTCCGATGTCACCATTGCCAATCCGGGCGCTGTCGCCGAGCACCAGGCGTTGGTGCGAGCCGTCGTTGAACCCGTGACCGGGAACCCAAACCCATGAGCGATACCCCCGTCATCGAAACCCAGCACCTCACCAAACGTTTCGGCGGGCTTGTCGCGCTCGATGACCTGTCGATCACGCTCGAACGCGGCGATGTCTTTGGGTTCATCGGACCCAACGGCGCGGGCAAAAGCACGACGATGAAAATCCTGGCCGGTCTGCTCGATCAGTCGTCCGGCCAGGCCAAAATCCTCGGCAAAGATGTCCAAAACAACGGCGATTTTGTCCGGCGCAATGTTGGGTACATGCCCGATTTTCTCGGCGTATACGACGACCTGACGGTTGTCGAGTATCTGGAGTTCTTCGCCAGTGCCTACGGCATCGGTCGCACGCAACGACGCAAGGTCGTCGAAGATGTGCTGCAACTGACCGACCTGACCTACAAGCGGGACGCGATGGTCGATTCGCTCTCACGCGGGATGACCCAGCGCCTCAGTCTGGCGCGGGTGCTGGTCCATGATCCGCCGATCCTGCTGTTGGATGAGCCGGCGTCGGGGTTGGACCCGCGCGCACGGATCGAGATTCGCGAACTGCTCAAAGAACTGCAAAAGCTTGGCAAGACGATGATCGTCAGCAGCCATATCCTGTCGGAACTGGGTGAGTTTTGTAACAAACTGGGCATCATCGAACGCGGCAA
>JBGSMH010000077.1:0-3398 GCA_041740275.1 Phycisphaerae bacterium | reverse complement strand
CTCTGAAGCGTACTTCACACCCGGCTGTAAAGCCTCGCTCTGACGCGCTGGTAAAGCATCTGGTGGGTGAGACGCCAGCCGAAGTCGGGGCGAAGGTGGGGGCGTTTGTGGGGCGTGAGGATCAGCAAGTGGGGCGCGATCTGCGATAGCTCCCAGCAGAGCGTGGGCAATCGAGACGGCTCAACCAGATGCATCGCAAACGAACAGACGACCAGCGAATAGCTCTTTTCACGCAGGGCACCCGAGGCGATGTCGTGGAAAGTGAGTTTTTGGCAGGCGCTGCCTGTGCGCTGTTCGTAGGCGGCGAAGGTGTAGGGGTCGATCGCGTCGATCTGCATCGCAGGATCACGTTTGATCAGTTGCAGCGTGACCTCACCCGACCCGGCGGCCAGATCGAGGACGTGTGAACAGTCGATGGGCCAGGTGGAGATCGTCTTGTCGATCAGGTCGGCGATGATCGATTCGTGTGGGTTGCGATAGGCGTGGCCGAGATCGCGGTAGTATTTTTCGGGACCACAAGCGAGGTAGGCGTCGTGGATGGATTCGAAGGGTTCGGCAGGTTCCATCGTTTCATCTCGACCTGAACATAGGAGTATATCAGCGACACCGCCGCGACCACGACCGAGGCCCAGAGCGTGATCTTGAGGATGCGGATGCGGTTGGCAATTTCCTTGTCGCGCCACTCGGCGAGCCTGCGGTCGATCTCGTCGAGCTTACGATCGATCCGGGCCTCGATCTCATCCAGCTTCTGATTGACGTAGCTGTCGGCCTGCTTTTTGACGCGATTGGCGATGCCGCCGAAAAATCCGGATTCTTCGATCTCTTCCCGCAACGCCTGCTGGCGCGGGGCGGCCGTCTGGTCGGTGGGTTTGTTGATCGGCTGATCGGTCGGTTCGGGCAGTGCGGTGGTCGGGTCGCCGATCATGCCCTCGATGCGCTTGCCGAACCAACTGCGGGTTTTTCGTTTCAGCTTGGAGAAGAATCCCTCCTGCTTTTTCAGGATCTGGATGAGTTCATCGCGCGATTCGCGCCCGCTCATCCGACAACCGCGAAGCAGGCCGAGAACGACCAGCCCGCGTTCGGAAAGCCCGGAGAATCGCATCGCTCGAATATGGACGATCTCGACCGCCAATTGTTCATTTGTCGCGCCGGGCGCGACGTTTCGGCCGGTCCAGTTTAGGACATCCAGCATCGCCGATCGGTCCAGGGACGCGATGAGTTGCCGGCGTTCATGGATCGCCTTAACCAGCTCAGCCTGATCGCGCGATCGAGCCGGATCAAGTCCGAACTCTTCCGCGATTGCTTCCAACTCATCGTGTGGCAGATCGCCAAGCTGCTGCTGGGGCGCGCGGGATTTCTCGGGGACCGGCTCGGGCGCAGGGGTGGCGACGACAATCTGCGTCGGCGGGGCGGGGATGATGTCAGACGGTTCGGTCATGGGCGGTTTTGTCTAGCCAAGCGATTGATTCATTGCCAGAAGAATCGCGTGAGCATACATCATGATGACAAACACGATACACAACAGGCCGCAAATCAGCACATCGCCCCAGAAACTGGCGAAGCGCAGCCGCAGGCTGTGGACGACGACGTAGCGGCGCAGGATGGAAATATAGCGATCATCGGTGGCCAGCCAGACGTACCAACTCCACAGTGATTGCACCGTGATCAGCGTGCAATAGATCGACACGAAGACGAATAGCGCCCAGCGGAAGAAACTGAATAGATCGATATCAGGCATGTTGAAGATGGCGATTTACTCGTCTGGCGTCACATCCGCGACCTGCGGCGAGCCACCGAACAGCGCGCTACCGATGCGGACCATGGTTGAACCTTCTTCGATCCCGATGGTGTAGTCGTTGCTCATGCCCATCGACAGGTGCCTGAACCCCGCGCCGCCGATCTTCTGCCACTTCATTTCTTCGAACACTTCGCGGGTCCGCCGAAACGCGTTGCGGATCGCCGGTTCTTCGTCGGTCAACTCCGCCATCGTCATCAGGCCGACCAGTTGCAGCCCGGGCATGGTGGCGATCTGCTCACCTAAGTGAAGCGCGGCACCGACCGCGACGCCAAACTTCTGCGGTTCTTCGCTGGCGTTGATCTGCATCATCACCGGCACACGAAGCCCCAGTTTCTCCGCGATGACATCGATCTCCTCGGCCAGTCGGAGTGAGTCGATCGAATGCACGCAATGGATCAGGGGCAGCAATTGCTTGACCTTGTTCCGCTGGAGGTGACCGATCATGTGCCAGCGCAGCCGCTTCGGTGGAGAGGCGGCGTCTTTCTCGTCGCCGTGCGTGTGGCGGCGCTGGAGAAACTCATTGACCTGACTGGCGCGTTGGATGAGTTGTTGAACGCGCGATTCGCCAAGGTCATACACACCGAGTTGGACGATCTCTCGGATCGTCTCCGGGCCGGCGGTTTTGGTCACTGCGATCAGTGTCACTTCGGACACGTCGCGTTTGGCCTTGGCGCAGGCACCTGCGATGTTATTGCGAATCTCATCGAGACGTTCTGCGAGGATCGATTTCTTAGCCAATACTGGGCTCCTTCCCGTGTTGAGGGAATAGTATAAGTGTCCATCCTGCAAATGCCTACGTCAAATGACTGCCAATCGTCACTGCCCATCGCCACTGCCCATTGACGGCCGGGTCGGGTAAAGTGGCGGGCATGAGCGACATGAATGACCTAAGCGATCCACAAAAACACGCACTGAAGTCGTTTAAGAAGAAGCTGAAAATGCAGCAACTGGAAGAAGATTCGCGGCTGGGACGTGCCAAGACGACCGGCGCACGCAACAGTATTGTCGCGATCCAGCCGCCTTTTGGCTTCCCGCGCGAGGTGTGGCAGGAACTGGTCGAAAAGGGCTATCTTCAGTCCGACGGCGGCAATTTCTTCAAAATCGTTCAGGGCAAATTAGGCGTCTAGCTGACGCCCACGACATCACTTTGGGTGTCGACCACTTCGATTTTCTCGAACTGCTGCTGGAAATAGCGAACGCTCCACGACGATTCAAACAGCAGGGCGGGCCGTTGGTGCTGATCCAGCGCGATGACGGTGCCGGTGGGCAGATGAGCCTCGCGCAGCACGGGCAGGTCGGCGGGGTTCTTGATCCAGCGAAGGTGCGACCACGGGGCGTTTTCCATGCGCGTTTCAACGCCGTATTCGCTGTGAAGTCGGGCGCGGGCGACCTCAAACTGCAGCACGCCGACCGCCGCCAGCAGCGGGACGCGGATCGCACTGTCGGGCCGGTGCAACAGTTGGACCACCCCTTCCTGCGATAGCTGCTCAATCCCCTCGCGAAACTGCTTGACCCGATCCGTATTCGTGCAATGCAGGTACGCAAACACCTCCGGCGAGAAGCGCGGTATCTCATCAAACGGCGACATCGTCGCGGCGCT
>JBGSMH010000076.1:0-4193 GCA_041740275.1 Phycisphaerae bacterium | reverse complement strand
CCGGTGATCACCACGATCATGCCGCTGAGGTTTCGCATCGGTGCATCCCAAATGCCCGTGCGCTATTTCTTCGCAACCGGCAGGCTGACCTTGAGAATCTCTGCCAGCTTGTCGAGCAGTTCATTGGAAGCGGTGACCGGCAGATCGATCCGCATGCACTTTCGATTCCAACTCAATAGATCGCGAAACGCCTGCGGGTGTTCGGCGGCCTGGGCGAGGACACGCTCGACAACAATCCCGTCGTCCGCGCCCGCCACGCCGTAGCGATGCGGGGACTCGGCGTTCTTGGGTTTGCGGAGCAATTTCTTCTCCAGCAGCGTATCGATGACGTCGCGGCAGTGGATGGTCAACTCGCCGGGCTGATTGTCCTGCAATGCAAAGATCTGCATGCGGTACTTGCCGTCGGCGGTGTAAAACTGGACAGATTCGCTGGGATTAACCTTGGCAGAATGGCCTGAAAGCGTCAACAAACTGGCGGCAAGCTTTCGCCAGAGCTTGCCACGCGCGGGTTCTGCGGCATCGATCACCGCCAGACGCTTTTCGGCGCTGGCACGGTCCTTGGCGGGCAAACGTGCCAGAAACTCCTCAAAGGTCAGCGGAGAGGTCGGAGGCAGATAAGCCGCCGCCCCACTCGATACAGCAGTGGCCACAGACGTTTCGGGGGTCGTATTTTTTCGCGTCAAATTGATCGTCCTGACTCCACCCGCGAATCGCAGGGGAAACCCCCATTATGCCACAAACTCGCCCCAATGGGCAGATGTCGTGCGCGGATTTGCCCCGATGCGATCCGATCCACCCATTCTCAGGGTCCATTTTCGTTTCGATCTTCGACACCAATCTGACGACAATCCGAGGCGGAGTCGGTAAAGTCCTGTCGATGCGGATCATCGCCGGTGAGTTTCGAGCACGACTGCTAGCCCCCCCGCCCGGCGATGCCACCCGGCCAATCACCGACCGCGCCAAACAAAGCATCTTTGACGTCCTCAACCCACTCATCGACGATGCGATTGTCTTCGATTGCTTCTGCGGCACCGGCAGCATGGGACTGGAATGTCTCTCGCGAAACGCCCGACAGGCGTTCTTCTTCGATGCCGATCGCGGGGCGCTTTTGGGTTTGAAAAAGAACATCGACGCCCTGGGCGTTCAGGCGCGCTCGCGTGTGCTGGCCGGTGATCTTTTCAAGCGCATTCCGACGCTGAAGGATCAGCCGTCGCTGATCTTCCTCGACCCGCCTTACCGGTATCTGGTCGAAAAGCCCCTGCCACTGCAACAACTGAGTCTGGTGCTGTCCAGAATGTCCACACCCGATGCCACACTCATCTTCCGGCACGACACCAAGGATCAGCTTTCCCTGCCCGGCTGGGAGCAGACCGCCGTGCGAACCTATGGCTCGATGACGATCGAATTGCTCAATCCATCCAACATTCCCGATCCCAGCGCGTAGAAACAGGAACCGATGCCCATCCCCCGCTACCGAGTATTCTCCCCCGCAGACGCCGCCGCGATGAATCGGCTGGAACTGGTCGCCCGTCAGGTCGTCGAAGGTATGATCACGGGCTTACACAAAAGCCCGCACCGCGGGTTCTCGGTCGAGTTCTCCGAGCATCGCGATTACACCCCCGGCGACGAACTGCGCCACCTCGATTGGCGCGCCTATGCCCGATCCGATCGCTACTACATCAAACTCTACGAGCAGGAGACCAATCTCCGTGCGACGCTGATCCTGGATACCAGCAATTCCATGCGGTTTGGCAACAAGATGGAATACGCCAAGCATCTGGCCGCGTGCATGGCGTATCTGTTGTCGATGCAACAGGATCTGGCCGGGTTGATGGCGGTGGATAATCAGATGCGTGTGGATTTGCCCCCCGGGTCGTCGCCGCAGCATTTGGATCGGGTGTTTCGATCGCTGGAGGCGTTGGTCCCCACCGGCACCAGCGACCTCGTCGAGCACATGCACGCCATCTCTGAGCGCGCCCCGCGTCGCTCTTTGTTTATCCTCATCTCCGATCTATGGGTCGAGCCCGATGCACTGGCGCGGGCGATTCAACACGCCAAGTACAAGCGACATCAGTTGATGATCCTGCACCTGCTGGATCGGGCCGAGATCGAATTGCCATACGATCGGCAGATCACGATCCAGGATTTGGAGACCGACGAGCGGATCGAAGTCGACGCTCCCGACCTGCGGGCCGGTTACAAGAAGCAGGTGGATGATTTCCTCACCCGCGTCCGCAAACTCGCCAGCGACTCCGGTGCCGAGTACCACCGCATCTTCACCGATGTCAGCTACGAGCGTGCGTTGCTCAATCTGCTCAGCAGACGGAAATGAGCAGAGGGATTTTCGGTCTGGGATTGATCCGACCGAATACCCTATGCGTGATTCGACTCGCGTGCGATCGCGACGCGCTCGCGCTGCTGGATCGGCAGATTGAGGCCGAAGACATTCATCACGGCCGGTGCGGGGAGCATGAGCATGGGCTTTTCGGACAGCTTGATTTGCATCGCCAATTGCTTCTGTGCCTGTGCCACTGCGGCCTGCTGCGCCACCCGCTCACATATCGCGGCACGACGCTGGGCGTGCAGTCGCTGGTAGTAGCCGGGATTTCGCAGGCGAAACTGCCGCTGCCGGTGGAAGCACATCGAATAGATCGGGCTGGCGTGGTCTTTGTGCAACGTTGGACATCCTTGTCCTCACTTTCGATCAGGTGGGCTGGGCCTCCAGCGGGTGCCGTTTGCCAGGCAACGGCTCGAACCGGATGCCGTTGTCGTCTGGGTAGGGTTGGCGGTGGTCATGCTTCTCGTCAACGATGGCAGCCGGGATGCCGCTCGGGAAGGCCGCGCAGGACTGTTTCCGACCTTCAAGCAGGTGGCGGCAGTAGATGCACTGGTGGTGGCGAATGTCCGACGCCTCAATTTCCTCTCTCATAACAGCCTCGCTTTCACATACATGATTCCGTCTCTCTTGAAGATCGACACTCGTCGAAGTCTAACCACTCGCCACTGACCACTCATTTCCCTTCACGCCGCCAACAAAGGCATCGAACGTGGGGATTCGCTGATCTGACGACACACCTCATACTTCGCACTGGGCAGGATCGGCGTTTCGTTGATTCGTTCCAACCACCGATCGCGAAGCTCACGGGCTGCACTGATCATTCGCGGGTCGGCCTTCACCTTCGTCCGCTTCACGGGCTTGGGCTTGTCCATCACTTCTGGTTTTTGTGGCGTGGGCAAACTAAACCGCAACGCGCCCCTTGCGGAGACTGCCGTCCCCTTCTTTGCCGCCGGTGCCGCAACCACCACCGGCTTCTTCTCCCGCTTCGTCTTGGTCTTTTCTGTCAACTGTCCATTGTCCGATGCCAACTCTTGTCTCGGAAGAATCAACGGCTGAACCTCCGACCAATGCACCCCAGGCGGGATCGGTAACACGATCCGATCTTCCCGGATCGCCCCCGCATCGGTCTTTGAAGGAAACCACCACCCCGTTGATTCATCGCCTTCCCGAATGCGCTTCTGCCAGAAGATGTGAACTCGGGGAGTAGGCAGTGTGCGGTGGGCAGTGGGCAGTTGATTGCCTTCACTATCCACTGCCGACTGCCCACTGCTCACTTTTCCCTTCCCTCCGGTTCTGTATGCAAGAGGCACAAACCCCATCGCCTCCCAAAAGTGATTGGCATCAATATCCTGCGCGCACCAGCAACAATACAACTTGCACCCATACGCCGATCGCTCGAACTGCGCTTTCAACAACGATGCCGCGACAAGTGATCGTCGATACTCCGGCAACACATTCATCTGATAGATGATCCCCACGTCGTCGCGTTTGAAGTATTGATCGTTGCCGATCAGATAGCCCACAGGAATAGTGTGCAGTGGGCGGTGGGCAGTAGGCAGTAAAATGCCTTCACTGTCCGCTGCATACTGCGCACCGCCCACTAATTGCTGCCCACGGCCCACTGCCGACTGCTCACTGGTCGCGCAAGCGACCAACACATGCCCCGCCTTGATCTTGCCTTCAAACTGCTTCGTCGGCATCCATCCGACCTGCTTCGTCGTCTTCTTCTGTAGCGAATCGATAAACGCCAAATCGTCCAGCGTTGCAGGGCGAATGGCGATATCCACGCGTGGCGAGGGCAGTACGATCGGTGTTGATTGAATGATGTTGTCCATGTTCGCTCCAAATCAAAGAC
>JBGSMH010000075.1:0-4754 GCA_041740275.1 Phycisphaerae bacterium | reverse complement strand
CGCTTTGGATCCGAATTACACCTGGCGAACTTAATGTTGTCGTGATATCGGACGCTGAGTCGTAGGACAGAGGCGAACCGAGTTCATCAAAGGCGAGTGTGGCGGTATCGCCGAAGGTCGATTCGATGATGCTCACCCCCGCCAGCGGTCCGGTGGTGAACGAAACGACGTAATTGCCGGGGTTGACCGGGTGAACGATGTCCGTCGGGTCAACCAGATCGCTGGTGCGCGATTGGATGGCGAACTGATTCGCATCAAACGCGACAAAATGCTTTCGCTGCGAAGTGATGGCCATGCTCTGGGCATAGGAGAGGTCGGCGATGATCACCCTGGCCGCCGACGCGAGGCGCAAGTCATCGCGTGCCCCGATCTGCGGCACGATGATCGCGGCAAGGATGCCGAGGATCACGACCACCATCAGGATCTCAACGAGCGTAAATGCCCGGCGGGTATGCACCTGCATTTTCATCTGCAACTCCTGTGCGGCACGGATTTGCCGATCACTTCTTGTCCTGCGGAACGACCTGCACCTGCACCATCATCTTGCCGCTGCCGATCACATCGATCAGCTTGTCGAGCTTGGTGTTGATGCTCTTCAATTCCTCGAGCTGTCGTTCTCGTTGGGCACCGGGATCAGGCAATTGTGCCTGCGCGGTCGGCAGAGAGTGAGACGTCCATAGCGATGCAAGAATCAACACCTGCAACACCACAACAAATGCCAAGAGGCGGGAGACTGACGGGTTCATGGGGTACTCCGGTAAGCGGTTGTTTTCCAGGACTGAATCGTGACATTCTGAATCGGTTCGACCTCATCCATGACCGCCTGCACGGAGGCGCGCTCCGGGTCGAAGTTGATGAGGGTGTAGCCATTGTAATTGCGAAAAGGTGCGGAGGTCTTGTTGCCCGAGACGAATACGCCATTGATGTTGATACGGCTGGTCGACGTATTGCCGCTACCGGTGATTTGATTGCGGACGTAGGTCAGCCCATTGAGATTGAGCGTTCGATTGGGTCCGCTGATGGTCAGATCGCCATCGACAACCAGTGCGGGCAATCCGACATGCGGCGTGATGGTCAGATTCCACTGGACGGTGACGTTTTTCCCATTGCGGGTGATGAGCGAGCCGCTAAGCGAGTTGACCAGAAAGAACTGCACATTGGTATCAGCGTACCAGACGTTATACGGATTATTGACGACATCCAGATCCAGCAACGTGAGGAAAACAAACCCGTTGGTCAGACGTTTTGCGGTGTATCGTTTACCGTCCTTGAAGTAATACGGCAGGTAATAGTTCATGGATACCGGATATTCGCTGACGGCATCATCTGGCACCTCGGTCCCGCCGAGGCTGGGACCGTTGGTTGCCGATAGCAGACCGGTTACAGCCGAGGCGTCGAGGGTAAGGCTGCCGAGCGTGGTCACCCCGCCGGTGATTGTCACCCTGTTCCCGAGCGTGACATCAGACAGGAAGTTGGCGGCCTGACCGAAGGTGCGACGTTTATCCAGCTTGACCGAGGCCGATGCGCGGTGCGTGTCGCCTTCCAAGGTCGCGACCGATTCGATCTCAAAAACGCCGTTGGCGGTATTCGTCACCGAGATGCTGAGGGTGCCCGGCATGTCGCCGAGGGTGATATTCTCTTCGCCGGGATAGTGAACGTTCCCCCAATCGCCGTACACGCGACTGACCGGAGACGCTTCGGGGTGTTGCAGATAATAATACGCCAGATTCAGCCCGGATTCGGCCAGATATTGTCGCTGCAATCGTAGCGCGGTTGCACTTGCGATCTGCGTGCCAGTCGATGCCGAGGCCAGCAGCCCATACGCCATCACGCTGACCGCCGCGACCACCACCAATACCAGCAGCATCGCGATGCCGCGTTGACGGGGTGAAGTTGTTGGTCGTGCGTGCGACATATAAACACTCTAGTTCGCTCAATTGGCGTCAGGCCGTGCCGTGGGAGCGCGAACGGTCAGGACCGACCGCACCACACGTCGCTCCGACCCACGGGATAACGTCACATTCATTTCCACTGCGGGCAAGCCGCTGGTCGATAATCTTGTGAAAGTTGCCGACTCGACCCGTGTAATCGTTTGATCGTCATCCACAGTCCGTCCGGGCCCCATCAATGCCCGACGCGGCGCCAGCCACCCCTGCTGGGTCTTGAATAGCGCGGCAAAATCCAAATTGGAGATATCATGATTGTAAAGCACATCATCGGCATCCCCGCGAAGCAGTTGGGCTTTGACAAGATCGGCCTGGTACAGAAAGACGGTCTTGAGTGCCGCGTCGTATTCGATCAACGCCATCTCTGCCAACTGCGCTTTGGCATCGGCCGTTCCGTCGAAGGAGTCGGTCAGCCAAAGGAATACCGCTGGCGGCGAAGCCCCCACCGCTCCCAGCGCCCGCGATGACTCGACCATCGCTGCGATCATGCCCCCGGCCTGTTGGGCCGAAACATCAAGTTGTTGCGTATATTCCGATTCGCGCCACGCCCGGCCGGTCATGGTCGTAAACGCCACCACCGACACCCCCACCATCGCGGTGATGATCATCGCAAGACATAGCTCGACCAGTGTCAATCCGCGACGTCGGGTCATGGCATCTCCGATCGCGTCGCCAGACGATAAACGGTGACACGTTGCCCGTCCGGCATCGTTGCCGTCACCGCGATCAACGCCAGATCCCGGCTCGGCTGGGCGGCGTATCGATGCAGATATTGAATGTTGCCTTCGACTGTCACTTGCGGATCGGCAGGCGTGGAAAGCAGCGCGGCATCAACCGTTTCGCTCTGCAACACCCCCACGCTGGGCGAAATACCGTCCAGCGGGCGCGATGCAAGCGTCTCCATGCTGGCCTGGGCGGCTTGATTGAGTTCGATCAGATCACTCGATGCACGGGTGTTGGAAACGGCAGAGAGGATCATCCCGCACACGCCGACCACCACAAACGCAAGCACCACCGAGGCAGTGAGCGCCTCGATGAGCGTAAAACCGCGCCGGGCTTTGCTGGTAGATCGTCTAGTAGTCGGCATAGGGGACACCATTGCTGTCGTTCCCCGGGATGTTGGTAATGATCTGCTGAGTCCACGGGTTGTAGATCCAGCCGGCATCGGGATACGCCTCGGCATCGGGCGCGGGCATCGCCAGCCCCGACGCCACAACATACACGCCGCTCTTGCCGGTAATAGGGTTGGAGGGCATCCGAGTCAGATAAGGGCCAAACGGATGGGTTGAGCTGGCGGAGTCGCCAATGTTACATCGCGAATCGGTAAAGCCCGTCAGATGGGCGATGAAGGTGGCCTCGTCCGGCGTCTCGGTCATCAAACCGCCGGGGAATCCGGGCGGGCTGTCTTCGTGCTGGGCTTTGAAGACGCCGATTTGCGTGCGGAGGTAGCGAAGTTCGTCTTTGAGCGTATTTTCGCGTGCCAGGTGTGACGCGTTGGAAAACTGCGGCAAAACGATGGCGGCGATGATTCCAAGGATGACCACAACGATGAGAATCTCCACCAGCGTGAACCCACGCCGGCAGGCGTCAGTCATTTTGGATAGTGGTGATTTGGGTCTCATGCTGATGATCCTCGGCAACATTTGAATCGGCCTGATCTTTGAAGTGCTTTACTTCCGTAACGCCCATTCATGAAGAAAAGATCACAATCAAACGAAATCGGCCCGGCGGGTGTTGTCCCGCCGGGCCGCTGAGGTTGACTTCAAGCCAAGCACACGGGGGTGTTACTGGGCGTTGTTATCGGCGTTCGGGTTGCTTTCGTCATAGACGAACCCACCGGCTTTACTCGCGGCATAGATCTTGCCCGAGGGGGTGATCGCCCAGCCGTCGGTCGCAGCAGCGCCGGGGAAGGCGTCGCCGAATGCCAGTTCGGCATCATGGACGTACATTTCCGTCTTGGACGAGATCGAGTTGGCGGGTTTGGCCTGGAGGTACGGGCCGAACGGGCCGCTCTCGGACGTGCCTGCAACGTACGCCACACCATCTTCGTCCGTTTGGGTGGTCAGACGATCCCAATCCCAGGTGCCCGTAAGGGTGCCATCGGAGGTGGGGAAGCTGTCGCGATGTTGCAGCTTATACAGCTCGGTCTGCGACCGAAGTGTCTGAAGCTGGCTGGTCAGCGAGCTCTTGCGAGCGTCTTCCGAAGCATTGGTGAACTGCGGAATGACGATCGCGGCTAGAATGCCCAGGATGATCACGACGATCAGAATTTCGACAAGGGTAAAACCCTTTTGAACTAAACGATTGCGATGCATGACAAATCTCCCGTAACTAAAGGACCGCGTTCTGGCGATCCGACTATGTCGGCCGATTCGACCGACGATGACCTTGCTGAGCCTGCAAAATCAGGCGGAACACCCGCCAGCAGGCAGACTCTTCTCGACGGGACCGATGCGACATTCGCCCGGCCAGCCGTCCGACCCGAAACTTTTCCGCCTCCTTTCGAAACTGCGAACGAATCGTTCGCAACCAAGGTCCGGCGTGCTTCGGATTACTTACGCAATCCCGCTGATACAGCCCATCGGCACAATCGCACCGGGGGTTAATCAGCAACACGCCAAAACCCAAACGGGAGTCCATGCAAGGTGGGAAACAGGAGAAAAGTCCTGTGAAACCCATTCGGCAACCACTCGATCCCGTACGCTCACGCGAGCGGAAAGACGGCATCAGTAGCTTTGCGCATTACCGGTCACAACCCGTGCGACCGATAAGCCAGGCCCGATTCAGCCCGGACGCCGCCTTACGACG
>JBGSMH010000074.1:0-4180 GCA_041740275.1 Phycisphaerae bacterium | reverse complement strand
CCCCGGGCGGTGGCACGACTACACCCCCCGGTGGCGGCACGACCACGCCCCCAGGCGGTGGCACGACTACGCCCCCAGGCGGTGGCACAACCACGCCTCCCGGTGGCGGTGGAAGTTCCTCGGGAGGTGGCGGATATACCGGAGGCGGGAACAACGGTGGAACCACCGCGGGCGGTGGGATCATCACCAACGCCGGTTCCGATGCCTCTGCTCCCAAGCCTGTCGCGTACATCTACGCCCTCCAAACCACCATCAACGCCGGGCAATCCGTCTTCGTCCACGGCACAAACTCCATCCTCAAAGCGGGCACGCCCATTACCGCCCGATACGAGTGGGACTTTGGCGACCCCAACGGACACTACAACAAGCTCGTCGGCTTCAACGCCGCCCATACTTACGACACCCCAGGCACCTATACGCTTAAACTCCGCGTTATCAATGAGTTACGTGGTGCGACCGAAGTGACGGCTACTGTCACAGTCAAACCCGCCGGGCGTGAGATCCTCTACGTCTCTGCCGCTGGCAGCGATACCAACGACGGAACTTCGCAAACCAAAGCCGTCAAAACTTGGGCCAGAGCGGCCCAATTGGTGACCGGCAGAGGTGATGTCGAAATCCTCTTCCGTCGCGGCGACACCTTCGACGCAAGAAACACCTTGTCGATCGGCAAGAATAACGTCCGAATCGGTGCCTATGGAACAGGCGCTGACCCGACCATCCGCTGGGCCGGGGCACGCAATACCTCGTCGATGATCCTGATCAACGATGGCGTTGTCGGTTCGATGATCGACGACCTGACGTTCGATTCGATCTGGCCGGGTCCGACCGGCGATCGCTCGGGCATGCCCACCGGGGTCAAAGTCAACGGCTACGGCAACTCCATCCGCGGCAGCACCTTCCTTAACGTCGGCTACGCGATCCAAACCAACGGCAAGCCTACCGGCGTGCTCGTTCAGGAATGCGAAGCCCCCAGCAAGTTTGCCCTCCGCAACTATCTGGTTTGGGGCGAAGGCGCACACTTCGTCCTGCTGGGCAACAAGGTTGTCAATTCGGCGGTCGAACACGCGGTTCGTATCAGTGGCGTCGAACACCTGCTGATCGCTTTCGGCGATTACGACAATCCCAAGATCTACGACTTTGAAACCCCCAAGCAGGCGCTGAACATTCAGTTTGCCAATTACGTCACCGTCTACGGAAATCGCCTGGCGGGCCTGCAGCAGATCGGCCCGCTCGGTGGGGCAGATGGCCTGAGCAGTAAGAACGAACGCCTGACCAATGTGGTTTTCGAAGGCAACCACATGGACCAAGGGTTCGTCCGCATCTACCACGGCACGGAAAACCTGATGTTGTCCAACAACGTGTTCGAGTACGACGCCGATGCGCACATTATCATTGATGGATTTAGCAGCGAATACAATCGCGGCAGCAAGAACATCAACATCATCAATAACACCGGCATCAACAGTGGTTCGATCGGTCGGTTTATCTACGTCGGCGGTGCCGTCAACGAGATCAATTTGGTCAACAACGTCTACAAGGCAGACAAGATGGCCGTCGGTTCATATTCCACCTCAGCCGTCTACGTCACCGGCGGGGACATGAGCAGTTTCGGTACGATCGCCAACAATGTCTGGCCTGTGCCGGCGTCGGTCACCAATTGGATCAAGTTCAACACCGAAGGCGGAACCGGCGTTCATCTTCTGGGCTCGCCCAACCGCACCAGCAGCTACTACAACATCGATGAGTGGAACGGGCTGAGTCAGGTGTTGACGGACTATCAACAGACGACGCCGCTGAGCAGCATCTGGGCGCCGTCCGGTTCATCGGTAGCCGCCAGCAATGGTGCCAAGTACCGCGGCATCTTCACCGACTACCACGGCAATGCCCGCCCGCTTACCTCGGCGTGGAGCGTTGGCGCAGTAGAGGTGTAAGCTGACACTGTCTGAATGATCTCGCCACCGAGACGCAGAAACACAGCGTGAATGCTTTTTTGGCATTTCTCTGTGTTTTTGTATTTCAGTGGCGATTTTTTGTGGGGTGGCGCTTTATATTTGGTGGGGTTGTCGATACATTCCGTGCACTCCGAGGTTGCTGATGCGGTCTTGGTGTGCATTTTTCCGCCGCGCGTGGTGTAATAAAAATCGTGGCCAGCGAAGCGAACCACAACCCGCCACCCCCCAAAGGTTCAGGTCGATCGCGGACATTTTTTATCCGCGGACTAAAGGCTTTGTTACCTACGCTGATCACGCTTTGGCTGATCGTGTGGGTTTGGGATTTTCTCTGGGGACAATTGGGCCAGCACATGATCTGGTTGATCCAGAATGTGCAATACCAGTTGGCCGGAGAAGAAGCGCAGTGGTCTCGGATCGCCCGGTATTGGACGAATGATGCTGGCGAACCGACGTGGGGCACGCAATTGCTCGGCGTTTTGCTGTCGCTGCTGTTTGTTTACCTGGTCGGTCTGCTGGTCGGAAATCTGATCGGACGCACGTTCTGGAAACTGGGCGAAGCGTTGGCGATGAAAATCCCCGTCGTGCGGGCGATTTACCCGCCGGTGAAGCAGGTGACGGATTTCCTGCTGCAAGAGCGATCGAGCAGCCAGTTTCAGGACAGTCGGGTAGTCGCGTGTCGTCCGCACGCCAATGAGATTTGGTCGATCGGCTTAGTGACCGGGAGCGGACTGAAGTCGCTCAATGAGGCCGCCGGGGAAGAGATGGTGACGGTGTTTATCCCCAGTAGCCCGACGGCATTCAGCGGGTATGTGATGATCGTGCCGCGAAAGCAGGTCGTCGAATTGCCGCTGAAGGTCGAAGAAGCGATGCGACTGTTTATTTCGGGTGGTGTTTTGGGCTCGGAAAAGGAAAAAGGGCTCGAAAAGGTGAAATTATTGCCCCCGGCAACTGTCGGGAAGGCGAATTAGGACTGGTTGGTGGCGGGTGTGAGTGACGTTTGCGGCTTGATCGGTACAATGGGAGTGTTGGATCAGATATAGAAGGAACGAAGGAGATCGCCGTGAACGTAGTCGTATCAGGCAGGCACATTGATGTCACCCCGGCCATGAAGGCACACGCAGAGCAAAAAGTGCTCAAGTTGCTGAAGTATTTTGACCGGATTCAGGAAATCGAAGTGATTTTTGACAGCGGCAAGGAGGGCATGACGGTGGAAATCATCGTCAATGCCGAACACAAGCGTGAGTTTGTCGCGCATCACCGCGACGCCGATTCATATGCGTGCGTCGATGGGTGCATGGACAAACTGGAGCGCCAATTGAGTGAGTACAAGAAAAAAGTGCGGAATCGCAAGCACCCCGAGGATGGTGCCAGCATTCGCCATCAGTAAGAAAGATGCGGTTTAAGTCATGAAACTTCGGGAGTTTATCGTCGCCGATGCCGTGGTTGCCCAGTTAAACGCCAAGTCGCGCGACGAAGCGATACGCGAACTGGTCCATTCTTTATCCAGTGCGGGAGCAATTGACGCGTCGGCGTGCGACGAGATCGTCGCGGCGCTGGTCAAACGTGAGAAAACAGGCTCGACCGGGTTTGGCAAGGGCGTGGCCGTGCCGCACGTCAAGCACGCCGGTGTCACGAAGATGGTTGGCACGATCGGTCGCAGTGTGGAAGGATTGGATTTTGCTGCCCTGGACAGCCAGCCGGTTTTTTCAATCTTTTTGCTGCTAAGCCCTGAAAATCAACCGCAACAACACCTGCAGGCGATGAATATCGTTTTCAGCAACTTGCAGGATGACACGTTCCGTAAGTTCCTTCGTCAGAGCGACACGCGACAGAAAATTGTCGAATTGCTCGACGAAGCGGATAGCAAATAATCGTAACCCTTATATTGAGCGTTGCGTGCCGAGGGAAATCGCCGCAATGAGTCAAACGCATCGCTTGGTAGCCGTAAAAATGACCGCAGTCACACGGGAAGTCACCATCTGTAACACGCTCGGGCTACACGCCCGACCGGCGATGCAGTTCGTCGAATTGGCCAACCAATTCGGCGCAACGATCACCGTCTACAAGGACGGGCCCGAAAGTGTGACGGTGGATGGAAAAAGCGTGATGCACATGATCACGCTGGAAGCAACCAAAGGCACTCCGCTCCGCATCGAGGCCGAAGGACCCGACGCCGAGCAAGCCATCGAACAATTAGCCAAACTCGTGGAGGAAAAGTTTGGCGAGGA
>JBGSMH010000073.1:0-3891 GCA_041740275.1 Phycisphaerae bacterium | reverse complement strand
GTTTAGAGTGATTGAACACCCCTATTCTGACAGGAAGCCTTGGTTCGCGCAAGCCTTCTTAAGTCATGAATAAATAAGGACTTACGACTTAAACGAATGGCATTCGGACCCGTCCCGCTCGCGCTCACGGGAACGGGAAGGCTGTGAATGCGGGGTATCAGTGGACGGTTAGCCTCGTGTCCTTCAATTGAGAACACTCAAAAGCCTGTCATCCGCTTCACCGAAAAGTGTGTCATCCTCGTTTGAGAACAGCGTTCGCGCGAGTGACCGTTCGGATTGATCGCCAAAACCAAACGTGGACAGCGCATCGGCTTCACCGGGTAGAATTGCAGGTTTATCGACCGCGAACACGCCGCGCGGGGATTCTTGATCCGGTTCAATAATCTGTGGCGGACGAGAGACTGGGTTTGTGATGATCTCCACGGGAAGCGGTTCGTCGATTGGTGCCAGCGGCGGGAGGGTGATGGTCGGGTTTGGGCCCAGAGGCGTCGAGGGCGCGACGTAATTTGGGTCGGAGGGTAGCGGGCCTGTGTGGCCGACACGGCCTAGCTCAAACGAGCCGACATATTCGATCGTGTATGATTCCGCGGGCTGCGCGCCAATCGCCGGACGATGGACCGTTTCCTTCACGCGGATCATCCCGCCAAGCGTGTTGTACTTGGGAGGCCAGATGCCGACGATGTGGTGCGTGCCGTCCGGGTTGCGTACGACAGCTGCCTCGGTCGTTCCGAGATCGTCGTAACGCTGCCACAACACCTCGACCTTGAATGTGCTAGGCCAGCCTTCTGATTCCGACACGGGCACGAAAAAGTGATAATTTGATCCTTCGTATTTCGGTTTGTTCGGTAGGTCGATTGCGAACGTAGTCGGCGAGGTCATAACGCCATAAAACATCCCGAAACCGATGCCACTTGATGCGCCGTTCACGGACATGGAGGTGTTTGCAAAACCCTTTGCCGGTCCGTCAGGATCGGCTGCCAGGCGGATGGTGGTGGTCACATCACTAGCGGTACTGCCAGTGGGAAGGTAGGCATCGACGAAGACCCCAACCGTTTTTTCATCGATGACTTCAAAACGACCGGGGAGAATCGTCCCGAACCAATTCACGTCTGCTTTGTAGTTGGCGAGCGGTCCCGCGTCATCGCTCAACTCAAACGTCGCGACCGCATTGGTATATCGCGCGCCGTTGCGCAGGTCGTTGACGTTTGCGTCGGCGACGGTGGAGTTGAAGTGATTGGCTTTGACGGTCTGCTGGCCGTACTCCAGCAGACCCCAGCCACCGGTTCGGTCGTTGCGATACCAGATGCTCGTCTCGCCTGTTCCGCTTCGCTGGGGGATCATGTTGACGTACAGATCGAACGTGCCGTCGGGCAGCGAAACTGCAGTGGGGGCGTAATCCCATTGCCCGTTGACCATCACATTGACTGCGGTTAGTCCGGTCGCGTGGACGGGCAATCGAAGTTGCGTTGCAACACGCCCATCGTAGACCAGGCCCGCAGTCGCGTCTAACGCCACCAGCGTCAGCATCCGCCGCGCTTCAAGCGTTTCGAGTTGATAGATCGCACGAATCACGCCCACTTGCTTAAGCCCACCTGTAGACAGACGCAGCATACATTCTCCAGAGTAAAGACTGGTCGCAGACCCGATAACTAAATATAAAGATGCCACATGCGTAACATATTTACAAAAAATTGTTAAACCAAAGTAGAAATGTCCGGTGTTTCTCCAAAGTTAAAATGTCCGGTTTGGCTTCTTGGCCTTCGCGCGACAGGGATGGCCGGGCGCTGGACGCCATGATTTACTTGGGGGCGACCCAAAGGGGTCGGTTCTTGTATTCATCGATAAGTCTCGTAATTGTTTACTTATCCTGCCAAGTTTAGCGGGTGTCGGTCAGGAAGGCGATATTGCTGGCGGTTCGCATTTCCCTGGCGAGGACCGACCGGCAATGCCCCGCGCCAATCCCGGTATCTCCGCTCTGCAAACCCCATCGTGACTCACGACGGGACAATTAGCCGATTCGTCAACTAATGCTGATTCGCTTGGAATTCGCGTGTTGGGCGGGTATCTAGGTTTTGTGAAAAGCGGTTTCGACATCGCCACGCTCCTGATCCAGATCGCGACCATCCTGGCGCTAAGCCGGTTGATGGGCGTGATCTTCGGACGCTTGCGCCAGCCGCAGGTGATCGGGGAAATGCTCGCGGGAATCATGCTGGGACCAACGCTCCTGGGATGGGTCGCGCCAGATGTTTTTCATGCCCTTTTTCCGGACCAGACGCTGCGATTTCTCGACTCGCTGGCACAAGTCGGCGTGGTGCTATTCCTGTTTCTGGTGGGGCTGGAGTTTGATCCGGCGGTCGTTCGCCAACGCGGAAAGTCGGCCAGCATCATATCGGCATCGAGCATCCTCGTTCCGCTGGGCATGGGGATCTGTCTGACCTACCTGATCAGCGGTTATTTCGATGCAGAACACCGCGCCAACCTGCTGCCCAGCGCGCTATTTATGGGGGCGGCGATCAGCGTGACGGCGTTTCCGGTTCTGGCCCGCATCCTCGCCGAACGAAACCTGCAACGCTCGCCCCTAGGCGCACTGGCACTAACGGCGGCGGCGGTGAACGACGTGCTGGCGTGGGTGATGCTTGCGGTCGTGGTCGCGATCGCCGGGAATGGCGAACAATCCCACGGGCCGCTCACCAAGCTTCTGATGACGTGCGTCTACCTCGTGGTGATGCTGCTGGTCCTGCGACCCTTCCTACGCCGTGCCCAGCGGATGTTTGAAGCCACCGGACGTCTCAGCCACGGGATCGTGGCGATCGTCTTTCTGGTCCTCCTGATCAGTGCCGCCTCGACCGAAAAGATCGGCGTTCATGCCCTCTTTGGTGCGTTCGTGGCGGGCTTCATCATGCCCAAGGGGACCGAGTTCGTAAAAGCGATGAACGAACGGCTCGAGGATTTTACGATCGTTTTCCTACTGCCGATCTTTTTTGCCTATGCCGGGCTGCGAACCGATTTGACCGGCATTTTCCACGTGGAACAAATCGGCACCACCCTCCTGATCATCGTCGTCGCCTGTCTCGGCAAGATCGGCGGTGCCGGTGGAGCGGCGTTACTGTGCGGACAAAGCCGACGAGACGCATTGGCTTTGGGCGTGCTGATGAATACCCGCGGGCTGATGGAACTGATCATCCTGACCGTCGGGCTCGAACTGGGCGTCATCAACACCACGATCTACGGGATGATGGTGATGATGGCGCTGGTGACGACCGGCATGACCGCCCCGCTGCTGGCGCTGATCCGTCGCGGCGGTGTGCCCGATGCCGAGCGACCCAAGCAGGATGACAAAATCTACTCGGTCCTTATCCCCGTCTCCCGACCCGAAAGCGGCGGCCCGCTGATCGAAGTGGCTTCGTATCTGGCGGGCGATCCGAAACAACGTCGGCTGGTCGCGCTCCACCTGGATCGGCTCAGCGGGGCCGATCTATACCGCGGCATCGGCGGCGGCCTGTCGCACCCGGCCGACAGCGAATCGCTCGCCCCGCTTTTGGAAGAGGCCGAGTCGCGCGGGATCGGCGTCGAACCGCAAAGCTATTTCTCACGCGACATCCCCACCGATATCGCCCGCGTCGCGCGGTCGATCAATTCGGATCTCGTGCTGATCGGGCATCACACGCCGGTTTTCGGTAGCGCGTTACTGGGGGGCGTCGTGCACCGCGTGATGACCGGTGCCGATTGCGATGTGGCGGTGCTGGTTGAGCGAAACTTCACCACGCCAAAGCGATTGTTGGTCCCGTTCCTGAACAGTGCCCACGACCGCCTGGCGTTGGAATTGGCAGGTCGGATCGCCAAATCGACTGGCGCGCAGGTGACGATCGTCCATGTCAGCAAGCGAACAAC
>JBGSMH010000072.1:0-1845 GCA_041740275.1 Phycisphaerae bacterium | reverse complement strand
GTCCAATTCAAAGGCCTGATCGAAGGCGGCGCGGATGTGCTGCATTTTGAGACGCAGCAGGACCTGTTGATCGTCAAGTGCATGATTGTCGCCGCCGAGCGAGCGTTTGCCGATACCGGCGTGCGATTGCCGATCATGGTGCAGGCGTCGATGGATCAGGACAACGGCAATCAGATGTTGACCGGATCAGATACCTCCGCATTGGTGGCGGCGCTCGCGCCGTTCGACCAGGTGCAGGTGTTGGGGCTTAACTGTGCGTTTGGTCCGATCGAACTGATGGAGAGCGTGCGATTCATCTCGCAGAATTGGCCGCGACTGACCTCGGCACTGCCCAATGCGGGCTTGCCGATCATGATCGACGGGAAAGCCAGCTTTCCCATGACCCCGCCGGATTTCACCAAGGGCGTGATGCGGATGGTCGAGGAATTCGGCGTCAACATCGTCGGTGGGTGTTGCGGTACGATGCCGGAGCATCTGAAAGAGGTCGTTAGGAGTTTGGAGTCTGGAGTTTGGAGCAGAAACTCCCACTCCAAACTTTCAGTCCCCAAACCGCAGATTTCCTCTCTCTACAGCGCCGAAGACATCCGTCAGGACAACAGTTATCTGATCGTTGCCGAGCGGACCAACACGAATGGTTCGCGGCAGTTTAAGCGGCTATTGCAGGAGGGAGATATTGACGGGCTGACCTCGATGGCGCGCGACGAGGTGCGCGATGGGTCGCACATGCTCGATGTGTGCGTCGATTTTGTCGGCCGCGATGGCGTGGCGGATATGAAGCAGGTCATCACGCGCTACGTCAACGCGATCCACGCGCCGCTGATGCTCGACAGCACCGACCCGAAAGTGATGGAGGCTGGTCTAAAACTGGCCGGTGGGCGGTGTGTGCTCAATTCGATGAATCTGGAGGAAGGCGAAGAAAAGCTGGCGCAGATCTGTCGGCTGGCGAAAAAATACGGAGCGGCCGTCGTCGCGGGGTGTATCGACGAAGACAAAGAAAACGCGATGGCGCGTACGCGCGAGCGAAAACTGGCCATCGCGATCCGCATTCGCGATCTGTCGGCCAAATACGGGATTCGCGATCACGACATCCTGTTTGATCCGCTGGTTCTGCCCATCAGCACCGGCATCGAAGAAGACCGGCGCAACGCGCTGGAGACCATCGAAGGCACGCGGCTGATCAGTCAGCAACTGCCCAAGTGCTTTACCGTCGTCGGATTATCCAATGTCTCCTTCGGCCTGAAACCGGCGGCGCGGGTGGTGCTCAACAGTGCGTTCCTGCACGAGCTTTGCGAAGCCGGCCTGACCGGCGCGATCGTTCACGCCAGCAAGATCCTGCCGCGTAATCGTATTCCCGACGAACAGTGGAACGCGGCACTGGACCTGATCTACGATCGCCGCAAGGAAGGCTTCGATCCGCTGACGCACTTCATCTCGCTGTTCCCCGACGACGACAAGGGCGCGGGCGTCTCGGTGAAAAAATCCAAGTACGAAGACATGCCGCTGGATGAGGCACTGAAGAATCATATCATCGATGGCGAAAAGCGCGACCTGACCACCCGCCTGCAAGCGGCGATGGACAGCGGCATCGCGCCCCTGGCGATCATCAACGACATCCTCCTCGACGGCATGAAAGTCGTCGGCGATCTGTTCGGCAAAGGCGAAATGCAGCTCCCGTTCGTTCTGCAGAGCGCCGAAACCATGAAGGCGTCGGTGGCGTATCTCGAACCGTTCATGGAGAAAGTCGAAGGCTCGAGCAAAGGCCGGATCATTCTGGCGACCGTCAAGGGCGACGTGCACGACATCGGAAAAAACTTGGTCGATATCATCCTGACCAACAACGGCTAT
>JBGSMH010000071.1:0-2949 GCA_041740275.1 Phycisphaerae bacterium | reverse complement strand
TCCGCAGCGCGTTGGACAAGCGAGAGAAGGGCCGGTTCGCGGGCGAACGCTTCTACCAATACTCGCGACCGCAGAACTTCGCTCCGCTTTCCAAACCCAAGATCATAAACCCCGATATCTGCAAGCATCCGCAGATGTGTTGGGACGCGACAGGCCGATCGGTCTTCTCAGGTGGCGCTGCAGGCGGCGTCGCGATAATACCGCGTGATGGCGTTTCGGCGATGCTACTGATCGGGCTCCTGAATAGTTCGTTCGCAGACTCATGGATTCGCACAAACGGCACGCCGTTCCGCGGAGGCTACCTAAACTGCGAGATTCGCTTCATCCGCGACCTACCGATCAAGCTTCCCAAAACCGCCGAGGAGAAGAAGCACGCCGAGCGGATCGAGGCGTCGGTGAAGCAGATCATGACGGACAGGGCGGCGCTATCGTCGGGGAAGGTGGTCGGCGACCGCGACCGGAACGACGCCGAGACCCGCATCGACGCCGCCGAACGCCGCATCAACGCAGACGTCATGAAACTTTACGGCGTAGACAAGCTACCGGGGTAAAGCTGTTCGGACGGTGACAGCATTATGTCAGGGGACGCAAAAAAACGGCGGATTTGCCTGATTTACCGCCGACTTTTGAGGTTTTCGGGGATATAGTTGCCTAGTCGTTTTTTCGCTGCGTTTGGGGATGGGGTCGGTCTTTCCTGCGCAGCGTTCGCTCGTTGGCAAGTAACACGAAGGCTCAATCTCCGGCCGGAAAGGTAGGAAATGCAACAGTTGCACGCTGGCGCGCAACACTTTGGAAAGTCATAGTTGATAAGTAGCGATGCGGCCAGAACTTACGATTTTCAAATGGACCAAACCCGATGCAACAAATGCAACAAGTGAATTTTGCAACGCAAGATCGTGACAAAAATCCAATCCGCGTTCATCAAAGTTCATCCGCGGTTTCAACGCGTTTTTTGCTACTGCAGAAGAAAGGATGCGGGCGACGGGTGCATTAACGTCCGGCGTTGACGTGTGTCTATCCGTTCGACAGGGTATTCTATCGGCAAACAGACAAAGGAGATTCGCGTGAAGGTTGCATTGGTGATCGGTTTGGCGTTGGTGATGTCGATCGGGCTGGGGTGTTCCAATAAGGAAAAGGACGGTCGCGTGCGACCGCCGGTTGATGAGTTGGCCGATGACGGACGCGGATTGCAGGGCAAGGACGTGATCACGGCGTCGGACCGGATGGCGACATCGCTGCTGGCGTTACCTGCACTTAACGCGTCGCAAACCCAGTGGACGATCGTCGTCGATAAACTGGATGTCCCGGACAGCCAGCGACAGAGCCTGGATATCTTCCTGATCCGTTTGCGATCCAAACTCATCAGCATGGGCCAAGGCCGCGTGCAACTGATCGAAAACATGCAGAAGTTTAATGAACTTCGTGCCCGCGAGCTGGAACCGACCGGCGACCGCTTCGGCCAAGGCGGGATCGGAAACGCGCCCAAGACCGTGCAGCCGGACTATTTCCTCTCCGGCAAACTCGCCGAGTTGCCCAATCGCGATACCAGCTACTTTTTGATCGATTTTACCCTGACCACGGTCGATCGCACGATCGTCTGGGGCGACATCTACGAAGTGGCGACCCAACGATGAAAGCGACCGGGAGAGTGAGCACAACGATCGCGCGCGGCATCCGATGCCGCGCGCTTCAAGTTGTTTTTTTCTCGCTTCTGATCGGTCTGAACTTCGCCTGCAAAACCGCCACGCAGTCGGGTGAATCGACGGCGTTGTCGGGCATCGATCTGGTCAACATGACCGACGACATGGCCAGCCGGATCGGGTCGGACGCGAGGGTGAATCAGACCTACGCGACGCACGGGCCGCTGAAGATCGTCGTCATGCCGGTGGTGAACAATTTGCAGGCCGAGGTCATCCCGCGCGGACCGGCCAACGCGTTTACCGCGCGGGTGCGGGCGCTATTGAGTCGTCACGCCCCCGAGCGGTTTACATGGATCATGAATCGCGACGTTTTTCTAGACATGAAAGCCCGCGAGCGCGATGTTGATCTGGGACCGGACCCGGCGAGCATTCAGCCCGAATACGCCCTGACCGCGACTTTTTCCAGCATCGCCGACGAAAACCGCAAGCGGCGCGATCAGTTTTATGTCTGTGTCTTTGAACTGACCAACATCGCCGATCGCACGCTGCTCTGGTCCGGATCGTACGAGGTCCAGAAAAAGGCCGTCCGTGATTTCCTGGATTGATCCATGCACGCGCGTTTTCTCCGGCGAATCTGGCTGTGGTTGATCATCCTCGCCACTGCGGGTGTGCCGGTGGCGTGGGCGCTGTGGGCGATCGCATCCGACCCCCGCGTTGTGCTCGCGGGCGTGTGGGACGCGCGGATGTTGTCGCTGTTTGTCGACACATTTGCCTATGCCCTTGTTTCTGCACTCATTGCGACACTGCTGGCGATGCCGGTGGCGATCGCGATGGGTCGATCCGCATCGCGCCCGGCGCGGGCACTGTGGCTGATCGTCCCCCTGCCGTTGTTGTTGCCTTCGATGGTCACCGGATACGGGTGGCAGCAATTTCTGCTCGGCGTGGGCGTACACCCGTTCCCGCAGTCGGTGCTGGATGTCGCCCGGTGCATTGGCGTTCTGGCGACGTGGCTTTTGCCCGTGCCCGCACTGGCGATGGCGATGACGCTCCGACGCATCGATCAATCCCTGATCGAGCAGGCGTTGATCGACGGTGTACTATTGCGACTGGTGCTGAGACGATTGATCGCGCCAGCGATGTTGGGCATCGCGGTTTGCGTGGTGCTGGCGATGCAGGAGTTTGCGATTTTCGAACCGACCGGGATCAGCGTGATGGCGACCGAAGTGCGGATGATCTTCGAGACCGGCAGGCTCTCCAGCGGCGACAACCCGATCGCGGCACTGGTGGGCGGCGTGGGTGTCGCCAGCAC
>JBGSMH010000070.1:0-12580 GCA_041740275.1 Phycisphaerae bacterium | reverse complement strand
GCGGGGTGGCGATGCACGATTTTGCCGACTTACTCGAACGCACGCTGCACCACGCGTCGCTGCGACTCAATGCCGTCGCGACCCACTTCGCCAGTGCCGATCACCCCGGCGATCCGCAAACCGCCCATCAGGTCCGACAATTTTCGCGCACCGTCAACGATCACCCGATTCTCGAATCGGTAATAAAACACACCTGTAACAGCGGCGGGATTTTCTTCGCGCCGCGCGGGCATTTTGATCTGGTCCGGGCCGGGATATCGCTGTATGGGGTCGATCCGACCGGCACGCCATCGACCGACCGCGCGCTGGCACCGATCGGACAGTTAATCGCACCGCTGATCGCCATTCATGACATCGACGCCGGCCAATCGGTCGGCTACGGACAAACCTGGCGAGCCACCGGTGCGGCCAGGATTGGCGTGGTCGCGATCGGCTATGCGGATGGCTATCCGCGTCAGGCCAGCAACCGGGCGATGGTGAAAATCAACGACCAATTCTGCGGCGTCGTTGGCCGGGTCAGTATGGATATGCTCACCATCGACCTATCGAGCATCCCCGATGCCCAGATTGGCGATGACGTGACGCTGATCGATCCCAACCCGCTTTCCCCGGCGTCGATCTATCCGCTGTGTACGATCGCCGACACCATCGCCTACGAAATCTTCACGGGCATCGGTTCGCGCGTGAAGCGGGTGCTCAAGGAATTGCCCGAAGCTTAAACGTGCGACGGCGTGCGGATCGCTTTACTTACGGCTGCCCAGGATCCGCAGGATCGCCATGAACATATTGATGAACGCGATGTAGAGGATGATCGATCCGACGATCGCGTACCGGGCGGCGAGTTCGCCGTTGTTGCCGATCTCAAGTGCGACATTGCGTAGCTGTTGCGTGTGATAAGCGGTCAATCCGATGAAAACCGCGAGCACGCCGTAGGTGATCACCCAGGACAAAGCGTCATTGGCGAAGAAGATGTTGGCGATCGAGGCGAAAAACAGGCCAAAAAACGCCATCGTCAGGTATGAGCCGATGGTGGTCAGGTCGCGTTTGGTGACAAACCCGTACAGGCTCATCGCGGCGAATGTCCCGCCGGTGATGAGAAAGGCGCTGATGAGGGTGGCGATGGGGTAGATGATGAAGATGCCGCTGATCATCACGCCGATGACTGCGGCATAGAGCATGAATAGCACGGTGCCGAGGGTGGCGTTCATTTCCAGCGCGGCTTTTTGTGCGGCCCAGGCCAGTGCCCAAGCACCGAGCACGAGCGCGATGATGACGAACCCGCCGTTGCCGAAGAGGGCTTGGCGGATTGAGGCGATGCCCGAGCAGGCGAATCCGACGCCCGCCGTCACCGCCAGTCCCGCCGCCATCCAGCCATAGACGGCATTGAAGAAGTTAACGAGGACGCGGTTGTCGGTCCCGTATTCGAGTTGAACCGGACGGGTGCGGGATTGTGGAAAGTTCGACATAGTGGTTTCTCCGTTTAAGCCCACAGGATAACGCAAACGGGGAAATCAGCAAAACCGCGATGCGTGGCTTTTCACCGCAAGGCCCGCCAATTTCTCGGTCTCGATATCCTATTGGGGTTTTGGGCGTGGGGATGCCGGGATTGGACGGGTCTGGCAGGCCGATCCTCACCAGCGTGATGCGTATCGCCCGGCAGCAAGCCAAGCTATCGCCCGCCTGACCGACACCCGCGAACTTCAGTCGCGCGACGGTAAACAGTTACTCTGAGAGTGGTGAGTTCACCCAGCATCATTGCATCTTGTCCAGCACGGCTTGGAGTCTCCTACGGGCCTCAGCCATTTCCGCAGTGTCCTTGGCTGTCACCAGCGGGGCCGCCTCCGGAAGATCGGCCCGGAGATCAAACAAGTTGCCATCGTCGTAGAGCTTCCAGCGTTTGTCCTGGGCGTAGCGCTTCCGTGTCCAGTTACCTAGCTTGGGATCGTAAAAGCAGAATATCCACTCCCGCGGCTGGCCCACCTGCCCGCGGATTTGCGGCTGGAAACTCCGGCCGTCAATCGTTACACCTTCCGGCAACTTGGCACCGCAGATTTCAGCCAGCGTTGGCATAAAGTCGCTGAAATCGACCAAGTCCGCGCATACCTTGCCCGGCGCGGTCGTGCCTTTCCAGTTCACGATCATTGGCACATGCGTTCCGGCGTCCGTCGTCCTGCCCTTTTCGCCCTTGACCTTTCGGTCGCCCAAGGCCGAGGTAATGCGGCGATCCGTGCCGTTGTCCCCAATGAAGATTACCAGCGTGTTCTCCCTGAGGCCCAAGGCATCGAGTTTCGCTATCACTTTGCCTACCAGCTTATCCGCGTAAGCGACCATGTCCGCGAAGAACTCCGTGTTGTTCGTCGTCCCCGTGCCCGGTTTGCTGTCGGGCGTCTTTTGGAATGGGGCGTGGGGAAGGCACATCGGGTAATAGGCAAAGAACGGCCGGTTCTTATTCCGCTCAATGAAGTTCAGGATAAAGTCGCTCTGCACATCCGGGCCGTACTTGTCTTCGATGCCCTTGTACGGCTTGCCGTTGAGCACCAGTTTGGCGTTGTGATAGCGTTCGCCCTTCTCATCGGCGCCTTCCACTTGCCACAGGCAGTGTTCGTCGAAGCCGGCGTTTTGCGGCGCCTTTTCCCCACCCCCAAGCTGCCACTTCCCGGAGATGCACGTGGCGTAACCCGCAGCCCGTAGCATCTGGGCAAGCGTTTTCTCCTTGGGGTCCAGCGTCGCCCACGCCTTGTAGTTGCGAAACCCATAGCGGCCGGTCATCAATTGTACCCGCGACGGCGTACACAGGGGCGTTGCATAGCAGTGCTCAAAACGAATGCCGGTCTTGGCCATGTCGTCCAGGCAAGGCGTCTTATACGACTTGCCGCCATAGCAGCCCAACGCTTCGTAGCCCAGATCGTCGGCGAGGATCAGGACGACATTGGGCCGCTTGGCCTTGAACTCGTCGCCCGACAGGCCGAATCGCGCCAACGCCAGCGTCGCGGCCCCAGCTGCTGTCATCTGCAAGAAATCTCGCCGATCCATCGGTTCCGCCATGGCCTGTTCCTCATTCCTTTCCTATCGCCTGTCTGCGGGGTTCTTCGTGTCATCATCACATGACGTTCGACCGAGCCCGGCACCGTACCCACAGCCCCCGACCGCCACCGAACGCCGTTCGAAGCGTATCGGCTCCGGTTCGGTCCGTCCAACATTTCCAGTTCTGCCGACCAGCCCCGGGACGCGTGCGGCGAGGAACGAAAGGCCGAGCGGGACGGAAAGGCCTAGCGGGACGCGCCCACATTACGGAATACCTGTTCTTGTAGAGAGTTTGGCGTCGATGCGGGGGGACATCATGGTGTCAGGGGATGCAAAAAATCGGCGAATTTTCCCGATTCTCCCGCCGACTCTTGTGATTTGCGAATTTTGATTGGTGGTTGCCGATCTTCAATCGCAATCCAAAATCGCAATACCCACGAACCTCGCCTTCCCGCCAAGCCCCAAGCCCTAGAACTGGCTGACTGGCATAAACTTGATCGTCTTAAACGCCATGCCGGAGAGGTTGAGGATGAGCGCGACGAGTCCGAACCCGCCGGACGCCAGGACGTCGCCGAGGATCAGACCCATCGCGATCGGGCGGAAGACGTTGAGCAGGTGCCCGCCACCATATTTGACGACAACGGCCTTGATCAGCCAGCCCAGAAAGATGCTGAACCAGACGTTCTTCATCGAAAAGCTGAAGAGCATCAAAAACCCGATCGGGTGCAAAGGCCACCAGTTGTATCGCAACTGCATCACCGCCAGCAGTCCGGTGAACAGCCCGGCACTGACGCTGCGAGATGCGGCTTCGATCGTCAGTGAATCGCGCGCCAGGCCTTCCTTGTGTGTGCGGTAGGTGTGGCCCATGGTCCAGTAGGGTTGGCCTTCGACGACTTCCTTGTTCAGCGGTGCCTCGGCCTTTTCGTCGAGACTGGCGCTGTACTTGTAATAGATGAACAGCGAACTGGCTTGGGAGACGGCAAAGCCGACGACCAGCGCCATCGCGATCGCCATCAGCAGTTTGCGGCCGGGCTTGGGATGCTGGTCCTGGGCCAGTTTTGCCGAGTGTGTGGCGTAGACGCCCAGTTGATCGCTGGCGTACGCCCACATCCCGCCGATCTTCTGGATGAGAAATTGGTTGCCGACATCGGTGACCGAATAGGCTTTGGCCGGATCGGCGTTTTGAAAGGTCCACAGCGACCATTCGCGTGGACCCGAAAGCGCGTACGCCGTCGGTAGCCCCGAATGGGCGACGACGTTGGCCATCACCACCCAGGTGATCAGCAATCCGAGTACGAGCATCACCGCGCCGGCAAAGCTCATCGCCACCAGCATCAGCCATGCGATCGCGAGGGTCGTGCCGATTAACGCGATCCATCCTGCGGTGCGCGGGGAGACGATCGCGTCATCCGTGCTGGGCGTACGCAGGATAAAGAACATCCGCTTGAGTGTTTCCAGATAAAAATGTCGACCGGTCCATGCGATCATGATCGCAAACGCGACCAGCGAGCCGAGATTGATATCCCGGCGATAGTTGTTGTTCATCTCGATCTGGACCGAACCCAGTCCCATGTTGACGAACTGAAACAGAATCATGCACGCCCACAGGCTGAAACTGATCCGGCTGGCGGCAAAAAAGGAGAGCCCGACGACCAGAAAATAGATGCTGGCGTAGCGCACCCACGGATCGACAAAGCTCAGCGGCTGATCGACAAAAAGCCCGGTGAGATCAAAGCCGACGGGGATCGACGGGATGATCGGGTTGTACTGGTGCAATCCCTGCAAGGCGCGAATCAGCAGGATCAGGGCGACGGTCCACAGGAATGCAGGCGAGCGAAGGGTGTCGTTCAGCCAGCGGCCGGGGCTGGGCTGCTGGATCAGCGACATCTGCACCTGAGCGATGGGGAACGCGACGCGCTCATTGAGGGTCCACTGTTTGGCGACGATGATCGACAGCCCGACCAGCGCCATCGCCATGCCGCCCAGGAAAACGCCCCAGCCCAGGGTGGGGGGCAACCACGCCATCCAGGTTTGCACCCAGACCGACCCCGGGGCGGCAGGGTCGATTCGAGAATAGAACGTGCTGACGATCGGGTCGGCCGGCTTATTGTCCCCCATGGTCGGCCAGAACCAGTCGGGCAGTTGCAGGCGAGAGAAAATCTGTGCGACTTCGGGTTTTTCGTTGATGTAATTCCACGGACCGACCAGCGACGCCGGCCAGAACCGCATCAACCCGCTGGTGGGGATGCAGCAGGCGACCAGCACCATCACCAGGATGACCATCATCTCCCCGGTGGTGAGCGATCGGCGGCCGAAGCGGTTCAGCGGGCCGTTCACAAACACCGCGAGGATAAACACGTACAGCACCGCCGCGATGGGCAGGCTCCCGCCGATCAGGACCGAATTATTCAGGACATAATCGTTAAACGGTGCGACGGCGCAGATCAGGACCACGCCCAGCAAACCCAGAACGACGGATCGCAAATTGACTGGCGAACGTGTTGTGTTGATCGGGTCCACCAATCCTCCGTACCGGCTTCAACGTCCCGCCCGGCTATCGCGTATATATACCAAAAGATGTCTTTTGCGACAGACAAAAGTTGACTTTTTCGCCAATATCGTCGTAATGTCTGTCTCGGGGGATGGATTTACGTCGTTTTTTCGGAGGAACCCATCATGAAGAAAGCCCTGATCCGATCCGCCTGTGCGCTGATCGCGTTTTCTGCGCTCGCGCAAGCGGAGATCACCATCAAACAAGCCGACGCCCCCGAACTGATCACCGTCCCGGCGGCGTCGCGGAGCACCGATCCGGACGAAGCGGGCCTGCGCCAGCGATCTCTCCAGACCATCCAGGCGCTATCGACCCATGACATGGGCACATGGCGAAGGGGCTATTTCTCCGGCGGCGACCCGGGCAAATACCTCCCCGGTGCCGCGATGGCAAAGTTGATGGTCGATCCCAATGATGCCGAAGTCCGCAAGTATTTGAACGACGACCGATCGTACAAAGAGCACTACCACTTCGCTGCCGTCAATTGGGCGCGGTTTTGTCCGCTGTTTGGTGATGCGGTGCTGACCGATGAGACGAAAAAGAGGTTCTCCGATCAGGCGTTTCGATATGGGGCGTATCTGAACCTGAGTGGGACCGAAAACCACAAGACCATGAACTTCATGGCCGCCAACGTGATCCCCAGCTACATCGATCGCGGGCTCTCGACCAAATCCAAGGAAGACACGCTCAAGCAATCGAAGGAAACGCTCCGCCGGTTCATCAAGACCACCTATCTGACCGGCAACGGCGAATGGGACAGCAGCACCTACTGGCTGTTTACGGTCAATGGCCTGCTCAATATCTACGATTTTGCTAAAGATGAGGAGACGCGGCTGATCGCGCGGGCAGGGCTGGATTGGTTCCTGGTCAATCACGCGATCAAGTATCGCGACGGGCTGTTCATGGCACCGAATCAACGCGGGTTTCCGAAACAGCCGCACGGCGCGATCGCGGATTTCGCCGCCTACATCTGGTACGGCAGTCACTACCAGCCCACCGACGACGATCGCAAACGTTTCCTCTACAGCCTGCACGCGATCACCAGCAGCTATCGCCCGAGCCTGCCGATCTACAACATCGCGATGAAAAAGCTGCCCGGCCTGCCCGCAGTCCAGCAAAACACCAAAGCCAACTATTGGTTCGGCCAGGGTATCGAAGCCAAAGCCAATGGCTATGCCGAAACGCTCTACATTGCGCCACACTATTCGATGGGCAGCCTTTGGAACGGGCACGGCAGTCAGATGACGCGGTTTCAGATCGTCGCCGACTCCCCGCAAGGCGGGCAGATGTTCACCGGCGGGCACCCGAGGCGATCGGATCACACCGGAAAGATGATCGACTTTGGCTATGCCGACGGCATCGGGCGTTTCGACCAATCGGCCCAGGTCGATGGGACATGGTTCAATCTCACCCAAGCCCCGGATGATGAGCCGATCGACTACTCCTTCTTCAGCTATCCCACCGGCGTCACCCCCACGCAGCATGGGCCGTGGCTGATCATGCAGGCGGGGGAAACGTTCGTCGGCGTCCGCGCCTATGGTGAACCGGCGGTTGTTGGACAAACCGATCTGACCGACAAGCAGAAGGAAGACAACGCAAAAGCGCTGGCTGGCGGGAAGGAAGCCAAAAACGCGACCACCCCAATCATCCGCATCCCCGGCCGCAAGAACGGGATGATCGTTGAAAGCGCCGATACGTCGATGTTCCCAACGCTCGATGCCTTCGCTGCCGCACTGGACAAGACCACCCTCAAGGCCGACGGGTTGTCGATCGCCTACACGACTGTGGCCGGTAAATCCGTCACCTTCGCGCCCGGTACTGGCGACGTCGCCAAAGTCAGCATCGACGGCAAACCCGTGAACATCAAAGATCGCCAGGCGGTCTACGACGGGCCGTTCGTGCAGAACAAGGATGGCGTCCTTCGCATCAGTGACGGCACAAGCAGGTACGAAGTGGATTTCTCGGGTGATCTGCCGGTGTATCGGGAATTGGGAAAGAAGCAGTAGGCAGTGGGCAGTGGGCGGAAATACGAAAGACGACGCCCGCGCCGGGGTGAGCGGCGCGGGCGTGTTTGTTGATGTTACGTTCTTGCCGAATGCGATCAGGCACTGACCAGATCGTACATCTGCGCGAACTTCTTGCCGGCCCGGCCTTTGTACGCGCCCTTGTGGTACGCATAGCCAGCGATCAACGGGACCGCGATCGTCGCTTCGGAGAAGACCATCTGTTCAAACACCAGATCGACCTTGCCCCAACTGGATGCCTCTTTCAGCGTCGATGAACTCAGTGCCCCATCGCGCACGTCGGCAACGGTCACCTGAATCGCGTACTTGTGCATCGGAGCGTCCATGCCCAGCACTTCGGCACAGACGACGATGTCCTGCGTGAAGTTTTTCGGCACGCCGCCGCCGATCATGAAGATGCCGGTTTCGGGGTTCTTCATCTTGATCTGCGTCATCTCGTGGAAATCCTTGCCGCCATCCCAGGTCATTTTGGGTTGGTCGCCACGGCCGACGGCATGGCTGACGAGCCCGAAACCCGCCGAGCAATCGTTAAACGCCGGGGCGAAGATCGGCACATCACGCTTGAAGCATTCGTAGATGATCGAATCGGCGCACTTGGGTCCGCCGTTCTTTTCCAGGTACTCGCCCATGGCTTTGAAGATCTCGCGGCTGGAGTGCGGACGCGGCTCAAGGTCATCGAAAATCTGCTTGGTCGTTTCGTCGCAGATGCGAAGCTCGTCTTCATCAATGAACGTGTCGTAGATGCGGTCGATCGCGTGCTCGCGAAGTTCTTGATCAAACATCCCGCTCTTGTACTTGTCCTCGGCGATGTAGTGCCGAAAACCCAGGGCTTCAAAGAAATCCTGATCGACCATGTTCGCGCCGGTGGTGCAGATGGCGTCGATCATGTTGTTTTTGATCAGATCGACGACGACTTTCTTCAGCCCCGCGCTGATCAGCGAACCGGCCAGCGTAAGGATGATCGCGCACTCATGATCGCGCACGGCGCGATCGAAGATGTCGGCGGCGCGGTGCAGGTCGCGACCCGAAAACGCCATGTGCTGCATACCGTCGACGATCGGCACGATGCCGGGCATCTGCGTGATGTCGATGTGTTTGATCTCGTGTTGTTTGTAAGCGTCCTTGCCCTCATGGGCGGCGGTGGCTTTGAACGTGGTGTGGTTAAACTCGGACATGGCAGACCTCCAAAATCTGTAAAACGCGAAAACCCTGTTTCGGCGGTTTACGAACTAATCGGTGGGGGTACAAAGAATCCACCGGTTGGCCGCTACGGTTCGGGCGTGACCTTCACGTCCTCACCGCCATTGCAGGCCTGGTGGCTATTGCACGAGATATTATGCAGGTTTGATACGGGCAATCAAGAAAATTAACCAGAAACTCGCATTGGGAAGCAAAATTCGTAGGGCACGCTATTGCGTGCCGCCCCGTTCGCTCGCGCGTCAGCGGCACGCAAATAGCGTGCCCTACGAACGGGAATTTCGTATTCCTTCGTGCGGCTTCGCGACATCTTCGTGCCATCGTGAGCTCTGCGATCCCGATTTTGATTGACGCAAGCGATCGACAGCATGAACATGGCGTGAACACATGAGCGAATCTGAAGACCCCGTTGGCAAAACCCCGCCCGCAATGCCCGCGAACCCGGCCGCCCGGGTGCAGGCGCAGGCGAAGGCGCAATCCTTTCTGGCCAGAAGAGCCCGGCTGAACATGATCATCGCGGGGGTTCTGGTACTCGTCGGGCTGATCGCGATCGGCGTCAGTCAACTCAAACGATTGGTGTCGATTCAGCCCACCGCCGGCATCCCGCTGGCGAACTCGGTCCGGTCGGTGGATCGCGTGGCTACACTCATTCAAACACGCGAGGCCTATGTGCCCTCGCCGAATCGCAACCCGGATAATGACCGCTTCAGCGTGTCACTGTTCGTCTTCCCGATCGACGGCAGTTCGCCCGGAAAGATGTACCCGATCGCCAAGGGGCTGCAGGCGCGGGATTTTAACTTGTCCAAACTGTACGGCGACGATGGCGTGAACGTCTGGTTCAATCTCAAGGGTTTTGGCGGGATCAACCTTCAATCAGGCAAGCTCATTTCCGGAAACGACCTGACCGCCGCCAACCGGACGCTAAAGCACAATTGGGACGACTATCGCAGGTATGATTTTGATCGCCGACTGCGATTTACATCCGAAGACCGGCGGCAGGTGTATGAACTGGTGCCCGAATCGCTCAAGGCGGTCGCGCCGACCCAACCGGTTAAGCCCAGATCGCCCATTGAGCCAAAAGCACAGGACTTTCTCGCCACCGGCGTGCGGCCGACGCCCGAGCAGTGGCTGGGACTGCATTCGCTGACCGAAGCCCAGACCCATTTCCGGATCGGATCAACCATCGGGCCAAAGAATCCCGCCCGCGACGCCAAGGAACTGCGCCAGATCCATCGCGGCACGCTCGGCCCGGACGATGCCCGCCGTCGCAACCCGATTCTCACCCTGACGCCGGTATCCGATCAAACCTTTCTCAACGCGGCATTCATCCTGGACGTCGATCAAACCACACCGATACAAGCGGTAAATGCAGATAGCTTTGTGATGACCTACACCGCCACCCCCGGACTCGGCGGAACGTTGGTGGTCGCCGCAATCGACACCAAGGGTGCGGTACTCTGGAGCGTCGACACCGGCCTGCACCGATTTCTATTGCAGCAAATCCTTCCCGGCCAGAAGCACGTCGCCTTCGTCGGCCCCCGCCCCGCGGTTGCGGGGAAAGTGGCCGAGCCGATATTGGTGATCGTTGATACACAAACGGGCAAGTCTGTTACGAGTACGCTGCTGAAGTAGGGCAGGGGAGGCTGGAGTACCGGCTGCCGTCCTGCCATTGCAGAACAGAAGTTCTCCACTTTTTCGGCGCTGGTCGGTTTCTCTCAGTAATAGTCGCGATCCCGCAACGCCCCAGAAGGCAGGCGATTTGCTATGGTAATCGGTTCCGCGTCGTCGTCGCGTTGCGGGCCCACACCGCCCCATGGAGAGCCTTCATTAGGCCAATGCAGGCTGTTGTAAAGGTGTTGCATGCTTGACACCCGATTTTGGGACCAGACAATCCAAGGTCAATGGAAGCAGAAACCGGCCATGGTGACAACTCCTCGGATTGAATCGCAAAACGAAATCTTCGCACACGAGGTGGTGACCGGCCTAACCACCAACGTTGCCAGCTGCGCCGACCCGCGTATCACGCCCCTCGCCCTCACCGACGACATGAAGCGCGACATCCGCTTCGCTAAGACTGGGTTTTTCTTGATGAGAATTGGAAATACCGCGTCATCATTATCAACAAAGCCGGGCACGGAGAGCCGAGTAACGTGATAATGGCGGTGTTGCAGGAGGCGAACCATGCCGACGGATGACGACAAGCCAATTAAATACCGGTTCGATCTCGACGGCCAACTCGAGACCTGTGTCCAAGAATACGAGGAGGAACGAGAACTGTACTGGCAGAGCCGATTACAGGGCCTTGATTGGGGCGTCGAAGGACTCTTTGGTCATGCCGAAGCAGTGGCGAAAGGGCTGCTTCGAAATGCAGACGATCTTGTGGATCACCGATCCCTCGCAGATAACAAGCCCATCCAATTCACGCAAGAGCAGACCGAATTCCTTCATCAGACGCGGCAACTTTGGGAATCATTGGAAGGGAAGGTGCCCGAGGATCTTCGCCAGACATTACTTCAGTACTTCAATGACTCGCCATTGGTAAAACGTCCCGGCGAAGAAACCCTTCTGCTTAAGCTAGTCTGGGAGCGCCTGTGTGTTCAACTGGCATGGGAAGCTGTCGGGGAGCGAGTGGTTACGGGTGCCTATCGAATCCTTCAGTTAACTGAACTCGTTGTGAAGGGGAACCCGTCGCCTGCGACGCTGCGTTTCTTGCGTCGGGTAAGCCGATGTTTCGTTTGGGGTTTTGACGCTGAATGCGTGATTCTGTGTCGAGGTGTCATTGATGCTGCGTTCACCGACGCGATTAGCGACGCTGTCTGTGACAAGCACAAGCTTGCAAAGGCTCGCTTTGGGCACACGCTAACAAACCGAATCAAAGCAGCTCGCCTTGAAGGCGTTATCGATGAGGACACCAAGAATCGCGCATTTAGGGTTAACACCCCGGCCACGCAGGCTGTCCATGTTAATCCCGAAGAAGCCGTCGATGTTTTAAAGATTCTCCAGGATACCACCACCGTGATCCAGCGTCTTGTTGTTTTGGAATTGCCGTAACCCGCGGGGGGTGCCTCCTGCGAGCTTGGCTTCATGAGGAGAGGTTTGACAATGCGAACGTCAATCGTACATCCCGTTCTCTTTGCCCTCGCGGTGACTCTTCTCTACACTCCCGCTATCGGGCGGGATGCGGCGAGAGATCTGCGAAAGATGAAGGGGTTCACTATCATTGACGCGGCAGTGGTCAAGGAAGTAGTCAAAGGGGACGGGGTTGGCAAGAGAAAAATTGTACTGGATAACGGCGTGGCATTTGAGGTCGATTTACTGCTGTTGGACCCACTTCCGCTGACAGACGTAATAATCTTCGCGAAGCCATTGCCGAAAGAACTGCGTGAGAAATTCAAGGATCTACCCGAACACCTTCTCAACGAGTACAAACTGCTCTTTGACAACGAGGCCTATGATGCGCGTCCAGTGCGATAGGCAGCGGCGATTTACGAACAATCCGGAACCCCGAGCGGGACGGGTCCACATTCTGAAATGGCTGTTTTCACGGAGCGTTTGACGCCGGTCCGGGGCAGTTACAGCCTGGTGTCAGGAGATACGAGAAATCGGCCGATTTGCCTGATTTTGCAGCCGACTTTTGAAGTTGGGGAGGATACAATTGACTGTTCGTATTTCGCTGCGTTTGGGGATGCGTAATTGTGTTTCCACGCGCGGCGATTGTTCTTGACAGTCGATCAGGAAGTGCTGATCTCCGGCCGGAAAGGTAGGAGTTGCAACAGTTGCACGC
>JBGSMH010000069.1:0-20719 GCA_041740275.1 Phycisphaerae bacterium | reverse complement strand
ATTTGACGAACGTTTTGCCGGTGCAGCATTCGGATTGGGCCAGTTCGTTTTCGTGATGCGGGAATTTCAGGTCGTCCCCGCCGCCGTGGATGTCGAAGGTTTCGCCGAGGTATTTGATGCTCATCGCCGAGCATTCGATATGCCATCCGGGCCTGCCGCGACCCCAGGGGCTGTCCCATGCCGGTTCGCCGGGCTTGGCGGCTTTCCACAGGGCAAAGTCGGCCGGGTGTTTTTTGCCCGACCCCGCCAGATCGCGCCCGCCGGCCTCTTGATCATCGAGCTTGCGATTCGACAGCTTGCCGTAGTCGTGATCAGACGCGGTATCGAACCAGACATCGCCATGAGCGGTGGCGTAAGCGTGGTTCTTTTCGATCAGCGTCTTAACGATCGCGATGATCTCAGGCATGTGGGCCGCGGCACGGGGAAAATGATCGATTTGATCCTTCACACCCAGATCCGACAACACCTGCAAATACAACTGTGTCTGCTCGGCCGCCAGGGCTTCAAAGGTCATCCCGCGCCGCTCGGCCTCGGCGATGATCTTGTCGTCCACATCGGTGATATTCACCACCCACGTCACCGCAAAGCCCTTGTGCGTCAGATACCGCTTGATCGCATCAAAAATGACCGGCCCGACCAAATGCCCCATGTGCGGCGGCTTATAAACCGTCGGCCCGCACAGATAAATCCCCACCTTTCCCGGATTAACAGGAACAAAAGGCTCTTTTTCGCGGGTCAGGGTATTGTAGATGCGTAATGACATTTTGAGTGCCGAACAATGTACCGGTTATGACTTGGCGAGCAACACGAACGTGTGAAACTGGGCTTCGGGCATAGGGCTTGGCGGAATCGTGGTTGGTGATTCGTGGTTCGTGGTTCGTGAAGAACGGGATTCGGTCTTGTCTCCTGTCTCCTGTTTCCCGTCTGCCAACTGCCCACTGCCTACCGCCAACTTTTCATTTGTTGCATTTGTTGCATCCGTTTTGACCCATACGAAAAACGTAACTTCCTGCCGCCACGATACTTAACGATTCTGACCCCTCTCGCGTGTTGCGCGCCAGCGTGCAACTGTTGCATTTCCTACCTTTCCGGCCGGAGATTGAGCCTTTCCATGCACTTGCCAAACCCCAAACGCAGCGCGTTCACAGGTCAACTATATCCCCGCCACCGTCAAATGTCGGCGGTAAAACAGGCGAATTCGCGGATTTTTCCGGCGGGAATCAGATAATTCGTCAGTAACACATTACGATTCCCTGGCGAGCAACACAACCACCGTCGCGGCGATTGCTTCGGCTCGGCCGACGGCGTCGCAGCCTTCGTTGGTCCCGGCCTTGATGTTGACCGGGGCACCCAGCTTGCCTTCCAGGATCTGTCGCATCCGCGGCTTGAACGCCAGCAACTTCGGCTTCTCGGCGGCGATCGTAACATCCGCGTTGACGACCGAAAAACCGATCGATTTAATCCGCTTTATCGCCTCGTCTAGAAAGAGGATGCTCGATGCGTCTTTCCACCGCGGGTCGGAATTGGCGAACATTTCCCCGATATCCCCCAGCCCGGCGGCACCGAGGATCGCATCCACCAACGCATGAATCACCACATCCCCATCCGAATGCGCGACCGCGCTGACCCCCTCTGCAACGATCACCCCGCCGACGACCAGTTCGCCGCCGTCCTGGAGTCGGTGGATGTCATAGCCGTGGCCGATGCGAAAGTTGGGCATGCGTTTCCGTTCGTGGCACGGGTTTTCAACCCGTGTTGGCGGTTGGACATGGGTTGTAAACCCATGCCACGGTGGTCAATTTACGTCAGGTCGTATTCCTTGATCTTGCGATACAACGTCCGTTCGCCGATGCCGAGGATTTGGCTGGCTTGTTCGCGGTTGCCGTTGGTGGCTTTGAGCGTGTTTTTGATCAATTCCCGCTCGGCCTGTTCGATGGAGTAGCCGACGAAGTTGTCCATCGTCGGGGCGATCCCGGTATCGACGCGCGGGTTGATGTCGGCGGGGATGTCGGATTTGCTCAACTGCGTCCCGCTGGACAACACGACCATATTTTCAACCACGTTCCGCAATTGTCGCACATTGCCCGGCCAGCTAAACGCCGATAGCAGGTTCTGCGCATCAGGGGCGATGCCGTCGATCGGCTTGTCGTATTTTTCAGATATTTGCTTGATGAAAAAGTGAGTCAAAAGCGGAATATCCTGCCTTCGCTCGCGGAGTGCCGGCAGGCTGATCGACATGCCTTTAATGCGGAAATAGAGGTCTTCGCGAAACCGCTTGTCGGCCACCATCTCTTCCAACTGGCGATTGGTGGCGCTGATGATCCGCACATCGACCTGGCGCGGCTCATTACTGCCCAGACGCACGACTTCGCCGCTTTCCAGAACGCGGAGTAACTTGGCCTGCATCGACGCGGGCATGTCGCCAATCTCATCGAGGAAAAGCGTTCCCCGGTCGGCGTATTCAAATCGGCCCTGCCGATCGGATTGCGCCCCGGTAAACGCGCCTTTGATATGCCCGAACAACTCATCTTCCAGGATCGATTCGCTCAATCCCGCACAGTTGATCGTCACCAGTCGCGCCTTGAACCGCCGCGAACTGTTGTGGATGGCGCGGGCGAACAACTCCTTACCCGTCCCGCTTTCACCCAGGATCAGAACCGGGATATCGCTGGCGGCGACCTGTCGGGCGGTGCGGATCACCTGCTGCATCTGAGGCGACCCGCCGATGATGCCTTCAAATCCACCCGCCTCGACCAGTTGTGCCTGCAACACCTCATTCTCTCGCCGCAGCAATGCCCGCTCGGCGGCGCCTTGCACCTTTAATCTGAAATACTCCAGATCCAGCGGCTTTTCGATGTAATCAAACGCGCCGGCATTCAATGCCGTCTTACAGGTCGGGATGTCCGCGTGTGCCGTCACCATCAACACCACGGGCGGCGGGGTCAGCGACATGGCGTGGGTTAATAGATCCAACCCCTGCGGCTGACCGTCCATCATCAAGTCGGTGACGATCACGTCATAGTGACGCTTGGATAGACGCGACAGGGCTTCATCAAGGTTGTGGCTGACATCCCGTTGATGGCCGAGTCGGTCCAGCGCATCGGACATGACTTCGGCGTGATCGGTCTCGTCATCGACGATCAGAATGCGTGCGGTAGGTGCTTTGGTGTCGGCCATGGGTACGGGGGTATTCTAGGCAGAAGCGGCGATCTGTCACATATCAGAGGTGTGCGGGCTTTTCGGGAAGAATAATCGAGAAGCTGGAACCCTTCCCGACTTCACTTTGCAGCACCACCTGCCCGCCATGCTCGCGGGCGATGCGTTGGGTCATCGCCAGGCCCAGCCCGGTGCCGCCCTTGCGTTTGGAATAATACGCCTGAAAGATCTTGGCCTGATCTTCCTGCGAGATACCCGGGCCGGTGTCGGTGAAGGTGATGATCGCGTTGCCCAGGTCGCGTTTCGTGGAGACGATCAACTCCCCGCCGCTGGGCATGGCCTGCATGGCGTTGAGCATGAGATTCAGTGACGCCTGCTTGATCAGCCGCTGATCAACGACCGCCCGAACCGGCTGGTCGCTCGGAATCTGCCTCAGTTGCACCTTGGAAAGCTGTGCCTGTGGCGAAAGAAAGTCGATCAGGTCTGCCAGCATCTCCGACAAATCCAGTTCCGCCGGCTGCAACTCGATCCGGCCAGCGTATTTGAGGAAATCGTCAAGAATATCACGGAGTCGCGACGCTTCGCGCACGATCGTGGAAAGTCGCGACAACGCCCGCGGCGCTGTGGTGCGATCGGCGATCAGATCTTCCTGAAGCAGTTGCAGATTGAGTTGAACTGTCGAAAGCGGATTCTTGATCTCGTGCGCCAACCCGCCAGTTAGCGTGCCCAGCTCGGCCAATCGTTCGGCCTGTCGGACCTGCTCCCGGGCGGCGAGCAGTCGACGATTCAGCGCCCACCCGCCCAGGCCGGCAATGACCAGCCCGATCAGCAGCCCGACAGATAATCCGATCAATTGATCGATCATAGCCACTCGCTCACATCATTTGCCTGCCGGTAACACCGAACGAACCTGATCTGCCATTCGCGTGCTGGTCGATTCCAGAGGCGATAGGAAGATAAACAGCCCCAGCAACGCCAGCGCACACGCCCCGCCGATCAAGCCCGCCGACGGGCCGTATTTCGTCGCGTCTGCGGCTGGCTTTTCCAGGAACATCGCACGCAATACCCGTCCATAGAAGCCGATGGAGATGATCGAATTGATCGCTACCGAGGCGACGATCACCCACCACCATCCGCCCTGCTGTGCCAGTAGCACCATCACCAACAGTTTTGCCCAGAACCCGCCAAACGGCGGCAACCCGATCATCGACAGCATCGCGACCGCCAGCCCGATCGCCGAGAGCGGCGCGAGCGAGATCAGTCCGCGGAACGATTCCACATGATCGTTGCCGGACCGGGCTTCAACTTCGCCAACTACAGCAAACGCTCCTAACTGCATGAACAGGTAAATCGATAGATAGATTCCCAGCACCGTCATGGCGTCATCGATCTGGCCCGGCAACACCATCGCCACCGCCGCCATCATGTAGCCGGCGTGGGCGATCGAACTGAACGCCAGCATGCGTTTGAGGCTGGTCTGCTGCATCGCACCGAGGTTGCCGACGATCATCGATGCCACACTGACGATGCCGATGGTGATCGCGATACCGCTCATCAAGGACTCGTGCGACGGCGCGAGAATTGTGGCCAGTCTTGCCAGAAGGATCAGTCCCGCGCCTTTGCTGGCGACCGACAGAAACGCCGCGATGTCGGCAGTCGTGCCTTCCAGCACGTCGGGGGCCCAAAAGTGCATCGGCACACCGGAAATCTTAAATAGCAGCCCGACGAAGACCGCGAGCATTCCGATCACCGTCGTGAGCGCCAGCGTGCTGCCGCTACGGATGGAATCGGCGATCGCGATCACATCAAGCGACCCGTGCGTGCCGTAGAGCAGCGAGATGCCGTAAATCATGGTCGCGGTGCAGACCGCGCCAAAGAGGACGAACTTTAGCGCCCCCTCCGCCGCCGACCGGCGCGTTTTGCGGAATCCTGCCAGGATGTAGCTGGGCATCGACGCGATTTCCATGACCAATACGATCATCAACAGGTGCGTCGTCTGCCCCATCAACATCATGCCGACGGTGCTGGACAGCAAAAGTGTGAAAAACTCGGGTCCGTCGCTCTCCCCGATTGCGCCGCGGGTGGTGATCAGCCACATCAGCAGCACGCCGAGCATGAAGATCAGCAGAATCTGCTCCCACAGGATCGACGCCGGATCGATCACCCCCATTGTGCCAAAAACGTATCCGGGGGCGGGTTGTGGGAAAAAAGTCAGAACCAACGCCAGCATAACCCCGCCGATCGCGATCGAGCCAGAGACGAGATTGGATCGTCGGGTATAGAAGAATGGGACCAACAGCACGGCGACAATCGCGACGATCAGTACGATCTCCCCGCGCAGCGCGACAAAGTCGCGCCCGGAGGGAATCAGTACCGAAGCCAGCGGGAGCGGATCGATCACGATACCACCTTCAGCCACGCTTCAACCGTAGTTCGCGTAAAGACCAGCAGCAATGTCCACGGCAACACGCCCAGCCCGATCGCCATGACCACCAAAGGCCAGAGCACCAGCGATTCGCGGCGAGTCAGGTCGGGCAGCGGTTCGGTTGTCTGAGAGTGGGCTTTTCCGAGAAATACTCGCTGAAGCGTCCACAGCATGTACCCGGCGGTCAGGACGATGCCGCTAGTCGCCAGGCACGCGATCAGCCAGATCGCCCAGGTCGGCGCGACCTTGAGCGGACCATACCCGGCACCAAACGTGCCCATCAACACCATGATCTCACCGACAAAGCCGCACAATCCCGGCAAGCCCAGCGCTGCAAAGATCATCACCGCACTCAGTCGCGTATACAGCGGCATCGTCGATGACAACCCGCCGAGCCGGTCGATGTCGCGATGATGGACGCGATCGTAGATCACCCCGACGACAAAGAAGAGCGCGCAACTGGTCAGCCCGTGTGCGATCATCATAAAGATCGCCCCGTTGATGCTGGCCGGGGTCAGCATCGAGGCACCGAGCAGCACCAATCCCATGTGAGAGACCGATGAATAGGCGACGAGTCGCTTGAAATCGGTTTGTCCGAGGGCACAAAACGCACCGAACAGGATCGACAGCACGCCGATGCCGGCCAGCACATGCCAGTATTCGATCGCGACATCGCTAAATAGCGGGATGGCGATTCGCAGCAACCCGTACCCGCCCAGCTTCAGCAGCACGGCGGCGAGGATCATGCTGATGGGCGTGGGGGCTTCGACGTGCGCATCAGGCAACCACGTATGAAACGGGACGGCGGGCAGTTTGACCAGAAATCCGCCCAGCAGCAGGAAAAACAGCGTCGCCCGCACGCCGGGCGTGAAGCTGTTCTGCAGCAACTTCGGTAAGGCGATCAGGTCGAGGCTATTGGTGGCCAGATAGATCGCGATCAGCGCAATGAGGATCGCGATCGAACCGACAAAGGTGTAGATGAAGAACTTGATCGCGGCGTATTCCCGGCGCGGCCCGCCCCAGATGCCGATCAAGAAATACATCGGCAAGAGCGACACTTCAAAGAAAACGAAGAACAGTAAAAAATCCAGTGCCAGGAACGATCCGAGCACGCCGGTCTGCAGGAGCAGGATCAATGCGAAAAATCCGCCCGGCGATTTTTCCGTGTTCCACCCCGCCACGATCGCCAAAACGAACACCAGCGACGATAGGATCACCAACGGCATGGATAATCCGTCCACGCCGACCAGGTATTCGGCACTGATCGAGGGAATCCATGCGATCCGCTGGACCAGTTGCACGACCCCGCCGGTCGATTCGTAGGCGTACGCGCCGGCCTGTGACCAGTCGAATACACCGGGCACGACCAAGAGAAGCGATAGCACCAGCACCAGCCCACTGGTGCCCAATGCGATGGCGCGACACAGTTTCGCGTCGCGCACCAGCAGCACGACGATCGAGCCGACCAGCGGCAAGAAGATCAGGAGCGAAAGCAGGTTTTGTCGGATCAGTTCCATAAATGCCTATCGAGCAATTCCCACAACAACCACGCCCGCGACGATCAAAATCCCCAGCGCCACGGCAGAGGCGACATAGATCCGGATGCGTCCGCTTTGGGTCAGCCGCATCACGCCCCCGCCTTGCCAGATCGCATCGGATACGCCCCGAACCACCCCGTCAACGGCAGCGTCGTCGGCACGGGACGAGATGCGACCGATCGAGCGGGCCAGCTTTGCCATTGCTTCGATCGCCGGGTCGATCAGGTAACGATCCACGCCCACCGCAACCGCAGAGACCACCTGCACCGCGCCGACAAAGACCAGATCGTACAGATCATCAAAATAAAGCCGATGCGCCAGCGCTTGCCGAACAAACGCGAACGGGGTGAATCGCGCCATCCGGTCGGTCAATGCAAACCCCCGCCACCAGATGGCGATGCCGGTCAAAATCCCGATCAGCCATGCCCAGCCGGTCAGACTATGGGCAACATCGTAGCCGCGGGTGACGCGTTGTTCGACCGGGGTAAGCGGTGCGACGGTGACTTCAGTCGGTTCGCCGGAATCGCTGATCCCCTCCGGACTGGGCATCAGCATCGGCCAGCTAATCGCCAGCGGATCAGCACGATCTGACGACAGTTGCGGCATGGCTCGGAAATAGCCGTTGGATTCGATGATCGTCCCCTGAATCATCGACTGCACGGGGAACCAGCTGTATCCCGTGACGATCGCCATGCCCGAAAGCAGCACCAGCGGGAACGACATCACACCGGCCTCGCTGGCATCGCGATAGAGCTTTCGCTTTCGCGGCCGACCCGCGAAAGTGAGCATCCACAGGCGGGTCATGTAAAGTGGCGTCAGATAGGCGGCGATCACCGGCACCCAAAGTGCCAATTGCAGCAACACCGCCCGATGCTCCTGACTTGCCAACTCCGCATACGACGCGGCGTGGGCGATGATCATTTCCTTGGAATAAAAGCCGCTTAGGAACGGTGCCCCGCTCATCGCCAGGATGCCGATGGCAAACGTGACCGCCGTCACCGGCATACGACGCCACAACCCGCCATAGTGGGCGAGTTGGCCGTCATGGTGCATGGTGTAGATGACGTTACCGGCACCAAGAAACAGCAAGGATTTGAAAAAAGCATGCGTGATCAGATGGAAGATCGCGCCCGACCAGCTTCCCACGCCAATCGCCAACACCATGTAACCCAGTTGGGCGATGGTGGAGAATGCCAGGGCTTTCTTTAGGTCACGCTGAGCGAGTGCGCACAGCGAGCCGAGCAGGATCGTCACCCCGCCGATAATGAGAACAAATAGCCGTGCGTCGTGGGTGAGAATCGGATAAATCCGCGCCAGCAGAAACACACCCGCCGCCACCATGGTCGCGGCGTGGATCAACGCACTGACCGGCGTCGGACCGGCCATCGCGTCGGGGAGCCAGGTGTGCAGCGGGAACTGCGCACTTTTGCCAAACGCCCCCATCGCCAGCAACATGCCGACGATCGTCAACAGCCCCGTGGACATCGCCGTCTGATCCGAATCGTGTCCAAGAATCAGCCACAGATCCGGCAGCGTTGCGGTTCCGAAATAGGCGATCAAAATGCCCACGCCGATGATAAATCCGACGTCGCCCACCCGGTTGACGACAAACGCCTTGATCGCCGCCCGCGACGCCTCGCGTTTCTCCTGCCAGAAACCAATCAGCAGGTAGGAGCAGAGCCCGACCAATTCAAAAAAGACCAGCATCTGCAACAGCGACCCGGAGAGGATCAGGCCCATCATGCAGAAGCTGAAGAGCGACAGGTAGCTGAAAAACTGCGGGTAACGCCGATCGCCCTTGATGTAGCCCAGGGAGAACAGGTGTACGACCGCCGACACCAGCGACACCATCGTCATCATCAGGATACCGAGCGAATCGAGGTAGACGACCAGTTGCAGAAATCCCTCATCCCGCTGGCCGGCATAGTTGCCGATGGGCAGCCATCGGACAAAATCCAGATAAGGACCGCTTTCGTAGCCCCAGGTGGCACCTTTGTAGATCCAGGTCACCAGCATCGCGATACTGATGCCAAAGCTCGCCATCGACGTGCCCGTCCCGACATACCCCGCCAGCGGCTCACCAACGCGACGGCCCATCGCCAGCAGAAAAAGGCTGGTCGCCAGCGGCAACGCCAGAAGCAGGATGAGCAGGATCGGTAGCGTGAGCATCGAAGCGATCAGCCTTTCAGCTCACTGGCGCGATCGACATCGACCGAACCGAAGTTGTTATAGAAGTTGAAAAAGATCGCCAGCGCCACCGCAGCTTCGGCGGCGGCGAGCACGATCACAAACAGCGCGAAAATCTGCCCGTCCAACTTCTCACCGGTCGTGTAGAAATTGAACGCGACCAGATTGATATTGGCGGCGTTGAGCATCAATTCCACGCCCATAAGGATGCCGATCGCGTGACGCTTGGTCAGCACGGTGAGCAACCCGCACGCAAAAACGATTGCGGCGAGGATGAGATAGTGCGTCAGGCCAATCATCGCGTGGCCTCCCTGGAAATGGGAGCACGTTTCTTGGCCAAGTATGCAGCTCCGATCATCACCGCAAGCAGAAGCACGCTGGCCAGCTCAAAGGGAAGCAGGTAGTCGCCGAGCAAGGCCTGGCCGATGGACCGAACCAGATAGGCGTTGTGGGCGACGGGTTCGATCTGTGCAAATCGCGTGGTGACGATGGCTGTGATGAGCGATGCCAGAAGGATTGCGGTTGAAAGGATCGCCAGAGCGCGTTCGGTTCGCGTCGGCTGCAACAGTTTCAGGCTGGCGCGGGCGGTGAGCATGACGCCGAAGATGATCAGCACCAGCGTGCCGCCAACGTAGATCACCAGTTGCGCCGCGGCGAGGAACTCGGCGCCGAGCAGGAAATAAAGCCCGGCCACTCCCAAAAGCGCCACCAACAACTGCACCGCCGCCCGGACGATGTTGGATGACGCGACCACGCCGATCGCGCCGATGAGCGTGAGGGCGGCAAACGTGTAGAACAGGATGATTTGCATCACGCGCCCGCCTTGGACGGCTCGACCAGCCGTTGTTTTGCGCCTCGGCCTTGGGCAAACGCCTGCAACAGCATCAGCCCGAGCAATCCGACGATGACGACGCCAACGCCCAGCAGCGTCCATTGGGTCAGTTTTTGCATCAGCGAACTGTCGGTGACGAGCAATTCCCACACCGCCGACCCCAGCAGCATCGCCAGCGACAGGGGCATGAGAACTTTGAAGCAGACATGCAGCACCTGATCGATTCGCGGGCGCGGGAGGGTCCAGCGAACCCACATCTGCACGAAAATCAGCAGGCAGGTTTTAAAGACAAACACACCCGCCGCCGACAGGTTGAGCAGGATCAGTTCCAGCGACAATCGATCGGCCGCGATCGACGCCTGCCAGCGCGACAGGAATCCGAACGGGTCATCCCAGCCGCCCAGAAAGAGCACCGACATGATCGCCGCCATCACGAACATCGCGTTGTATTCTGCCAGATAAAATAGGGAAAATCGCAAACCCGAATATTCGGTATGGTAGCCGGCGACCAGTTCGGATTCCGATTCGGGCAGATCAAACGGGGCGCGTTTATTGGAGGCCAGCGATGCGACAAAAAACACGCCAAACGCCATTGCCACAAACGGTTGATGGAAAATCAGCCAGTGATTGGCCCCGCCCAGTTGCAGGTGGGTCAACTCGATCAAATTCAGCGTCCCGGCAGCGACCACGACGGTGAGAATCGACAAACCGAGCGGGATTTCATAGCTGATCAACTGGCACGCCTCCCGCATCGCGCCATAGGTGGACCACTTATTATTGCTTGCCCAACCGGCCAGGATCACGCCGATCACCTCGACCGAGAGGATCGCGATCATCCAGAACACCCCGGCAGAGAGCGTGGGTTCAAAGACCAAAAGCGGACTGAACGGGATCGCCAAAAACGCCGCGAAAACGGGGGCAAATGCCAGGTAAGGTGCGAGTCGAAACAGCCAGCGATCCGCACCGCGCGGGGCGAGATCTTCCTTCCCGACCAGCTTTATCCCGTCGGCCAGCGATTGGAGGATGCCGATCGGGCCGACGCGATTGGGCCCGTGCCGATGCTGAATCCGCCCTGCGACTTTTCGTTCGGCCCAGATGCCCAGGAATCCGACGACCGACACCATCCCCATGAATACAATGCCGACAATCGCGACCGACCAGCCGAGGCGCAGCAGCAAGCTAGGCTGATCGGGGAAGATCAACCGAAGCACCCCGCCGGTGGTGTCACCGGCGTCGATGGCTGCAAACAGCGGCCAATTCATGCTTTACATAAACTCCAAGTAAACTTGTCGGAAACTAGGTGTTCCCGATTCGGATCGCTATTGGTAGTGGAAAGGTGCGCATCGTGTCAAGCGCATCGGGCGTTTCACGCAGTAGCGTGTCACGGGCCGAATCGCTTATCTGACCATTACACCCGTATCGACTTGTCAGGTCAAAAGTCGCCAGAGATCATCCGTGCTATGATTCGCCGCTCATGGGCATGGCTGACCGGATCGACGTGGTGATTCCCGCTTTTAACGAGGCCGACTCGATCGGGCTGGTTTTGGATGGATTATTACGTCCGAAAACGGGCGTGTCCGTCGTCCGCCGGGTGGTGGTTGCGGATAACAACTCACGCGATGCCACCGCCAGTGTCGCACGGCAGCACGGGGCGACCGTCGTACCGGCACCCATTCAGGGGTATGGATCGGCGTGTCTGGCGGCGTTGTCGCATCTGCGAGACGACCCGCCGGACGTGGTGGTCTTTGTCGATGCGGATTTTTCGGACGACCCGGACGATTTGCCGCTGATTCTGGCACCGATTTTGTCGGGTGAAATCGAGATGGTGATCGGCTCTCGCACGCTCAAGCCTCAGCCGCCGGGGGCGTTTACGCCGCAACAATATTTTGGCAACAAATTGGCATGTTTTTTGATGCGAATCCTGTTTGGTGCCCGCTTCACCGATCTGGGCCCGTTCCGCGCCATCCGCTGGGATTCGCTGGAGCGACTGAGGATGTGCGATCCCAACTACGGCTGGACCGTCGAGATGCAAATCAAGGCCGCCCGTCAGAAACTGCGCTTCGCCGAAGTCGCGGTCAATTACCGCCCCCGCAAGTTCGGAGTCTCCAAAGTTTCCGGCTCGATCAAAGGCACGATCCTGGCCGGTTACAAAATCCTGCTGCTGATTGGGCGGTATGGGGTTTTCCAGCGATGACCGTCAACTGAGACGTGTCAGGCGTGAGCCTCGCGCTTATGTTCTGTAGTTGCGACGCCTGCGTCGCCCATTTTCTTGACTCGGAAAGCAACGAATTGGCGACGCAGGCGTCGCGGCTACAGGCGCGTGATCCAAGCCTAATGCGTATGATCTACTGAAGCCAATCATTGCGCATCTCCCTTTGGATCAGCATCGGATCGCCGGTGTAGGACAACTTACCGGCGATGGTTTCAAAGTTGCGTCGTTTGGTTTTGGTGTTGTGCGGGAACGTCAGCTCGACATCGATTTTTCCCGCTGGCAGATCGGTTGGGATCTCCAGCCGCAACTTTCCGTCTTCGGTAACGATGGCTTGGGCGATGAGTGTCATCTGGTCGACCTCCGATTCGTCAAATAGTCAGCGATCCCTTCGTGCTCGGCACGAGGTGGCGGGCACGTTCGTCGATTGTCGTGGCTTGGCGTAACGCCTTGGCGAACCCTTTGAAGATCGCTTCGGCGATGTGGTGGCTGTTGGCACCGTAGGGGACATTGATGTGCAAGTTCATCTTGGCGTTGTTGGCGATGGCCTGGAAAAACTCCATCACCAGTTCGCTGGCAAACTCGCCGATCAAGGGCGAGGTGAACGTGACGTTGAACACCAGCGCCGGACGACCCGACATATCCAGCGCCACCTGCGCCAATGCCTCATCCATCGGCACGATCGCCCAGCCGTAGCGGTAAATGCCTTTTTTGTCGCCTACGGCTTTGTCCAGAGCTTGCCCGATGCAGATGCCGACGTCTTCGACGGTGTGGTGTTGATCAACATCCAGATCGCCGTTGGCTTGGACATTGAGATCGATCAGCGAGTGCTTGGAGAACAGATCGAGCATGTGATCAAAAAATCCTACGCCGGTCTGGACGGTGTTGACGCCGCTGCCGTCGAGGTCGAGCGACAGTTCGATCTGGGTTTCTTTGGTCTTGCGGGAGATCGTTGCTTTTCTAGTCATATGTTCTTTCAAAGACAAATTTCACCACGGAGACACGGAGAGCAGGGAGATCAACTTGGCGGTTGCGATGCTGTCCAGCACTTCAAGGCATTACCACATCAATGCATTACCACATCAATCTAAATCGCATAAAAGACTAACAGTTTTAAGACGATCTCCGTGTTCTCCGTGTCTCCGTAGTAAAGTTAATCATGCCGCCTTTTCCTTGGTCAGCAGTTCGCGGACACCGCCGAGCAGGGCGTTGTTTTCCTGGCTGGTGCCGATGGTGATGCGGATGTATTCCTTCAAGCCCGGCTGATCGAAGTGTCGCACGAGAATGCCCATGGCTTTGAGCGACTGATACATGCCTAGCCCGTCGCCGCCGGGCACTTTGGCCAGAACGAAGTTGGCGTGGCTGGGCAGGACGGCAAAGCCGCTTTGGGTCAATTCATCGGTCAGACGGGCGCGTTCCTGTCGGACATGCTCCCACGTTCGACGCGCATGATCCTGATCGGCGATCGCGGCGGTGGCGGCGATGATGCTGATCGCGTCGGTGTTGTAACTGTCCTTCACCTTCATCATCTGCTCGATGATCGCGGGTTTGGCAATCGCGTACCCGAACCGCAGCCCGGCCAGCGAATAGGCCTTACTCAGTGTGCGACTGATGATCACATTGTCGTACTTGCTGGCCAATGCCGAGCAGTTTTCATCCGCGAAATCGACATATGCCTCATCGACCAGAACGACGCCGTCAAACTGCTCGGCCAGATGACTGATCACGTCGGCAGAGACGATCGTGCCCGAGGGGGCGTTCGGGTTCGCCAGATAGATCGCATCGGCTTTGGTCGCCAGGAGCGCGTCAACGGGCAATTGCCAGTCTTTCTCCCATGCCACCGGTGCCGTCTTGGCGTCTTCGATCCCGGCCAGCACTTTGTAGAGCGAATAGGTCGGATGCGGAAACGCCAGCGACCCGCCGGGCGGGACAAACGTGCGTGTGACGATGGTGAGGATGTCGTCGCTGCCGTTGCCGGCGAGGATCATGTCGCTGGACAAGCCGAGCAATTTCGCCGCCGCTTCGCGAAACGCGTCGGCGGCGGGATTGGGGTAGCGGCGCAGGTGTTCGGGTTCGATCTCGCGGATCGCCTGCATCACCTTGGGGCTGGGCGGGAACGGGTTTTCATTGGTGTTGAGCTTGACGACGCGCTCGCCAACGCCGGGCTGTTCGCCGGGCGTGTAGCCGTGCATGGCGCGGATGTTGGGTCGGACAAATGGAGGAGCCATGTTCAAGAGTATAATCGCGTTCGCGAAATATCGCCCGTCGAATCGCTTTCATTTTACGCGCACGCTCACACTCGCCGCGTGCGCATCCAGTTGCTCGGCATTGGCCAGTGCGACGATCGCTTGTGCATCACGAGACAGACTATCGCGATCATAGCGAACGACGCTCGAGCGTTTCATAAACTCATACACGCTGATGCCGGATGCAAAGCGTGCCGTTGTATTCGTCGGCAAACAGTGGCTCGGTCCCGCAACATAATCCCCCGCCGCCACCGGGGAATATTCACCCGCATACACCGCACCCGCGTGCCGCAATTTCGCCAGCATGTCGGCGTCGTTCTTCGTCTGAAGATTGACGTGCTCACACGCGATGATATTGGCAAGCTCGATCAACCCATCCATCGAGTCGTGTACGACGATCATGCTCTCTTCGCGCAGGGCGCGGGTGATCGGTTCAACGCGTTTGAGCGAATGAAGCTGTTGCTCGATCTGCTTCAAGACTTCTTTTGCGAGTGATTCGGATGTCGTCAATAGGAAGCACGAGCCTGGATCATGCTCGGCCTGCGCGATCAGGTCCGAGGCGACGAACGCGGGATTGGCCGAGTCGTCGGCGAGGGTGAGGATTTCGGACGGGCCCAGATAACCGTCAATCCCGACGCAGCCGGCGACCAATCGCTTGGCGATCTGCACATACGAGTTACCCGGGCCGACGATCTTATCGACGGCTCGGATGGATTCGGTCCCGAACGCCAGCGCCCCCACCGCCGCCGCGCCGCCGACGCGGTACATTTCTTCGATCCCGATCTCATGCGCCGCCGCCAGCACGACATCGCTTTTTCCGAACTTTGATCCGGGCGTACAAACCACGATCCGCTTCACGCCGGCGGTTTGCGCCGGCACGGCCAGCATGATCAGCGACGACGGGTACGCCGCCTTTCCACCGGGGAAGTAGACGCCGACCGAATCCAGCGGCGTCCATTTCATTCCCATCTCCAGCCCCCCGCGCATGAGCGGGGGCTTGGCCGCAGGCATCATGTGCGATTGATACTCGCGCACCTGCGCGATCGAGCGTTTGATCGCCGACAATACGTCCTTATCCACCCGCCGTGCCGCTTCGGCCATCTCGGATGGGGTCACGCGAAGTTGATCGGGAGAAAAATCGGGGTCATCAAACTTTTTGGCGATCTCCACCAGCGCCGCGTCGCCGTTGTCGGCGACTTGCTCCAAAATCGCTTTGACGTCATCGGTCATCTTCGCCCGATGCCCGCGCGAAAGCGCCATCTCCTTGGGATCGAGTCGCAAACGCGACACGATCGCCTGAATGCGAGCGGTGTCCTGAGCATCGGTAAAGTGCAAAACCGGAATCATGGCAGACGATGGTAGACATGACACACCGCCGGTCAATCGGTAGGCTATGGTTCTGAAAATGCCCAATACGCTGCTGATCAAACCCCATACGCTCGATCTGGAAACCGATCGCGTCACCACCGCCCTGGGATCGCGCCCGGATGTGCGGGCCTATTCGCTACGCGATGACGCAACGGCGTGCTTGATTCGAGATGCGTGGAAACTGCGAAAACAAAGCGAAACGTCAACGATCGTGCACGCGTTTGGTGGCAAGGCGCTGGCGGTCGCGATCGCGGGCACGGGCACGCGATTGCCGATCGTCTTTACGCCCGTCGGCTTTCCGAGCAGACAGCTTGTCGGCTGGCTTCGGGCCGCGATGGGGTATCGCGATATCTACGTCACCTGCCCGAGCGATACCGCCCGACGGTTTCTGGTCACGCGCGGCGTTCCGCTCGAACGCACGCACCTGATCCGGCCGGGCGTCGATCTGAAAAGCGTTCCAACCGGTCGAAATGAGCGGCTGCGGGCAGAATGGGGATTCTCGAATACCGACACCGTACTCTACTGCCCCCTTGAGATGACCCGCGCCGCCGACCACACGGCGGCGGTTTGGGCAATTAGCATCCTGAATATCATCCGGCCCGAGTTTCGCCTGCTGCTGTGGGGAAACGGCAAGAATCTGGCAAACATTAAGGAAGTCTTGGGTCGCACGATTGACCAGGCGACATTTCGCATCGTAGAGAGCGATTCGCCCGACCCCCTCTTCGCTGCCGCCGACGGGGTGTTGCTCACGCCCTTGGAAAACGTGCCGATGGTGTCGATCGCCGGTGCGATGGCATCGGGCAAGCCGATCGTTTCGACGATCACCGAGTCGATCTGCGAATTGCTGGAAGATCGCCATACCGCGTTGCTGGTCGCCGAGCGTACGCCGCGTGCGATTGCGCATCGTGTGATCGATTTGTTTGCCGATCCGACGCTGGCGTGGAAGTTGCAAGATCGCGCCCGGGCCGAGGTCTACGATCATCTGACGCAGGCCAAAATGCTGGAGTTGTTCCGGCAGGTCTATGCCAGCGTGTCGGGGTCGGTCAGCGAGACCGATTCGCCGATTTTAACAAAACCCATTGAGGCATAGAGCGCTTGAGCGACGGCGTTTTTTGCGCCGCAGGAGAGCACGACGTGCTTGAACTCCGCCCGGCCACACAGATCGACCGCGGCCTGCATGACGGCCCGACCGATGCCGCGACCACGGTACGATTCCAGCACATGGACTTGCTCGATCAGTCCGACTTCGCCGCTGGTCATGACCGCGGCGCGAGCGACAACTTGTCCATCGACCAACGCAACCAATGCCTCGTAGCGAGGTTCGTCCAGCCGCAGAATCGACACATCAGCAAGATTCGGATGCACAGACATCGCCGCCTGGCGCGCGAACGATTCGTACAGACGCATCACACTGCGGGCGGAAACGATACGGAAGGGATTGTCACTCGGTTCGGTCGCGTGATCGAGTCGAAGAAGATCGAAGGAGAGTTCGCGCCAACCGCGTGATTGCAGCAATCTTGCGATCGGCTGTTTTTCAGATTCTTTTGCCAGCCGCGACAACATGACACGCCGACAACGGGATCGTCGCTCGGCGTAATAGCGTTCGGTGGCATCCCACAACTGCTCAACATCCGTACCGGCAGGAAGTCGTGCCAGAAACAGTCGGTTCGCATCAAATATCTCTGGAAACTCAGGCGTGCAGATGGCAACACCCATGTCGATCGGCTCGCTGCTGGTCCCGGCGGCGCAGAAATCGGCGTAGGCCTGATCGGCCAGTGCCAATACACGATTCGTGTCCAGCGTACCGGAAGCTGGGAGGACATTTAGTCGCATCGTGGCAGTATAGCCGGGTTGATCAACCGATGTCGCACGGTTAGCGTGATAGGTATGAAACTGTGCATCTCCACCCTCGTCTGTCCGGCATGGACGTTTCAACAGATTATTGATCAGTGTCACGCGCACGGCGTGAACGGGATCGACTTTCGCGGCATCGCCAGCGAGATCGACATCACCCGCCTGCCGCAGTTCACCACGGAGATCGGTGAGACGTTGCGCGCGATGAACGAAAAGAACCTGCGCATGCCGTGCCTGAATCTGTCGACGACCTTGATCACGACCGACGCGCCGCGATGGGACAGTTTTCTGGAAGAAACCCGCCGATATGCCAAAGTCGCCCAACAGACGCAGACCCGTTTCCTCCGCGTCTTCGGCGGGCGTGTGCCGCCCGAAGAACTGACGCGTGAATCCGCCCGCGATCTGGCAAAATCGCACCTGAAAGAATTGGCGCAGATCGCCTCGGCCCATGACTGTCAGATCCTATGGGAAACACATGATGACTGGTGTACCAGCGACGAGATGCTGCCGGTGCTTGAATCATTTTCACCCGATGAAGTCGGCGTGCTGTGGGATATCGAACACCCGTTCCGCAAAGGCGAAAGCCCCGAGCGAACCGTCGAGCGGATGGGGAAATACATCAAACATATTCACATTAAGGATTCTGATCGGATGGAAAACCGCAGCATTCCACGGCTGATCGGGGCAGGGACATTGCCGATCGTCCCCTGCCTTCACGCCCTGCGATCAATCGATTATACCGGCTGGTTCTGTCTTGAAACCGAAAAACGCTGGCGGGCCGAGGCACCGGAACCCGAGCAGACGATCCCGCAATTTGTCGCTTATATGCGAAAAGCGCTCGCCGAGTAGTCGATCAAGCCGTGATCGCGACGGCGAAGTCTCTTGCCAGGCGCAAAGCGCCGAGTGCTTCTTCGACGGTGCAGAGCGGGCCTTTATCCCCAGTTTTGACAAATTTCACAAAATTGGCGGCCTGCGTGTCCATGGCGCTTTTGAATGCGATGACTGGCATGGTTGTCGTGGCGGTGTTGTCCCCGTCTTTGTCGCGGAAGATTTCGACCGTTCCGGCGCGGTTTGTCGCCAGGGGAGCCGGTAGATCAACCCGAACATAGCCGTGATCGAAGGTGACGATGGCGTGCTCGCGCCAGTCCTTGGTCGATTCGTAGGGCGAAAACTCAAAGATCGCTGGGATACCGACTTCGGCGCGGAGGGTCATCAGTACGCCGCTGGGGTCGATCGATGTCGCGTGATACGGGCCGATGAGGTGACGCATCAGATCAAAGTTGTGCGAGTGCGTCCCTTTTGTCCAGTCGAACTTGTCGTTGGCTTTTTCGCTCAGCCCGTCTGCGGTGCCGATCGGTGTCGTCTTTGCTTGTGACGGGGGAGCCGACGCGATCGCGCTTCGGTATGCCCCTGCCATCCAGTCGCCGGCAAAAGAGACGTGCATTCGCGCGTAGCGCAACTTGCCCATTTCGCCGGTGGCAAGCCATTGATCGATGGTCTGCTTGGCGACCATCGTGGCCGGGTCGTTGCGCTTGTGATATCCAACGACCATCGGGGTGCCGGTTTGCTTCTGCAGATCGACCAGACGCTCGCCGATGGCGACCGACCATGCCAGCGGTTTCTCCACGATCGACGGGATGCCCGACCGGAGCACATCCCCCAGCACCGCTTCGGCGGCGGGGATCGGGCGAAGAGTCACGACCAGTGCATCGGGCTTCTCACGCTCGATCAACTCGCGATGGGATGCGTAACCGGTCGCTTCGTACCGACTTGCCACCCGTTTGGCCAGAGCGTGATCCAGATCTGCCACGCCAGCGATGGTCACCTCGCCGTGATTCGCGTAATTCGGTAGGTGGACGCATTGCGCGTGTTTACCCGCGCCAATAAACCCGATTCGCATGGAATATATCCTCCGCGCTTGCCCGACGAAGGCCAGATCGCGCTATAAGCCGACGATGTTCACGCCGCTATCGACGTACAGGTTCGCACCCGTGACCGCCGAGCTCAAGTCGCTAAGCAGGTAGATCGCGGTTTTGCCGACTTCGTCGGCCTCGATATTGCGTTTCAACGGGGCGCGACGCTCGGTATGGGTAAACATTTCATCAATCCCCCCCACCGCCATCGCGCTAAGCGTGCGAACCGCACCGGCGCTGATGGTGTTGACACGGATATTTTTCGCACCCAGTTCAAACGCCAGATAGCGACTGGTCGATTCCAACGCGGCCTTGGCGACGCCCATGACGTTGTAGCCGGGGACGGCTTTTTCCGATCCGAGATACGTCATCGCGATCACCGACCCGCCATTGGGCATCAGCGGCTCGGCGGCGCGGGTGAGCGCGATCAGCGAATAGGCACTGATGTCTAACGCCTGCTTGAAGACCTCGCGTGTCGTGCTGGTAAACTTGCCGATCGCCAGATAATCCTTGTTGGCAAACGCCAGCGAATGGACCAGAAAATCAATCGTTCCAAACTTTTCCTTCACGCCGGCGAAGAAAGTCGCGATCGATTCGTCTGATGACACATCGCACGGCTGCAGCCACGGGTCCATCTCGCCCATTTCTTCCAGACTCTTGCGAACCCGACGCTCCATCTTCTCCATCGGCAAGTAGCCATAGCCACACGTCGCACCCTGCTTGCGGCAGTTGTCCGCGATCGCCCAGGCGATCGAGCGGTCATTGGCGATGTTCAGAATCAATCCTTTTTTACCTTCCAACAGACCCATTCGTAGCTCCTTCTTTGGACTTCCGTCCGTTGATTGCGTGGCGACAGGGTATTCCAACCGCGCCCGATGGTAAAGCCGCTGCCGCTTTTACTGGCATCCCGTGCCTAGGATTGATCTGGAAAGGAAACGCTCTATGCACAGTGCCGGGCTTCATCATGTCACCGCAATCGCATCCGATGCGC
>JBGSMH010000068.1:0-9276 GCA_041740275.1 Phycisphaerae bacterium | reverse complement strand
CTCCGATCCGATCCCCAACCCTGCCTGGACAGGACAATTTGGCAATAACGCCGGGGCGGTCGCGATCGCGCCTGATGTCATCATCACCACCCGTCACCAATCAGGCGGGGTCGGTACGCCGGTGGTAATTGATGGTCAGTCTTATAAGGTGCACTCCGAACTCAGCAGCTTTGCCGCCAACATTGACCTGCGCGTCCTGAAAATCGTCAAGCCGGATAACTCCCCCGCGTCGCTCACTCCAGACCAATACGCGTTACTTTATTCAGGCAATGCCAACGGTCAGTTCACCGCGCTGGTCGGCTGGGGTGCCAGCATCGGCTCCGCCCTCCCGGCGTCGGCGGGATACAATTTCAACGTCCACTCCCCCGAAAACGCCGGCCCGCAACTGGTCGGTGCCAACATCATCAATGGGGTCGGCACCGTCGGTAGCGGACCCTGGGCGGGCACGCCGATCGTAGGAATCGACTTTGACGGATCTACAGGAAACGGCTCACTCGGTGGTGGCAATATCGCATACGAAGCTCATCTGGGCGTCGGCGACTCCGGTGGCGGGTGGTATGTCCTCGACGGCGGCGTCTGGAAACTCGCCGCCCTTACACACGGCATTCAGGATCTGACCGACGCCACCTTCGGGGATCAAGCACAGGGCGTGCGACTCGAATCCTACGTCTCGACCATCAACGCGATCATCCCCGAACCGGCGTCGATCGGCGTCCTGGCGTTGGGCGCGCTGGGGCTGCTGACGCGGCGTCGTTAAGGACAGTTCAAATCGACGATATTTTTGCATCCACCTCACTTGACGAAAGTGCGGCTTCGGGCGACCGTTATCGGACCCAAACCGCTTTCATCCAAGGAGAAACCGATGCAGACCGATTCGCCTTTGTTTGACAAGACCCACCGCAACCGATTGGCCGACAAACTGACGGCGCTTTTGAAGATCGCCAAGGCACTCCAGCCCATCGACGAATCAACCGATCGCGACGCCCTCCAGACCGCCATCCCGCGGCTGTTTCGACGTGCCGCGATGGTCGTCGGCGTCTATGGGTTCGGACTTGAAGCCCAGCGCATCGACCTGCTTCTTGCCGCGCGTCGGCCAACACTGCTGCAGACCCGCAACGGCAAAACCATCGACCTGATCAATGAACTGATCCACCTGCTCGAAGACCTGCTGTTTCTCGCCGCTGACGACGCCGGGAAACTTGAGCCCCTTCTCGCACCCAAGGCGGTCCCAACCGCGTCGCCAAAACCGTTAAAGAAGCCCGGCAAACCCGCTCGTCGCTGAGCGGCGACGATCAGGGCTGTGACGCTGGCGCGGTGGTCGGCGCGGGATCGGGGATCGTCACGATGATCGCCGCCGTCTGTTTGACGGATTCGTCGGGATCATTTTCCAGCGGTTTGAGCAGATCAACGCGTTTGGCTAGCGGCAGACCCGTCGCAGACAACACCGCACCCATCCGCGTTTGCCATTCCGGTGCCGCCACCATCGTCCCCAGCGACTTAAGAATCTGGTCACGCTCGGCGGCGAACCCCATCGTCGCCTGTTTCACCATCGCCTTGATCGACGCATCCGTCTCGGTCGCCATCGCCTGATCGAGCATCTGCTTGCCGACATCCGCCAACTGTTTCTGCTGATGGTTGGGCGTCGGTTGGTTGAGCAGTGCCTGTACATTGGCGATCACGGTCTGATACGCCAACAGGCGTTTCATCGCATCCGGGGCTTGCAGATCGCTGGCCATCTGTTTGCGGTTATCCTCGCGAGAGAGCGCTACGGATTGCCGGTCCATGACACGGGTCGCCTGCACGCGAATCCCGCCCGGCCCGGGGACAACCGCCGCCCCGCCCTGGGGTTGTTGAACGATGCGCGGATTGCTGACCGCCGACGCATAGATCGTCAGCGGGATATGTGGTGCGGATGAAATAAATCCGTTCAATTCCGGGCTGTCGATGCGGACAGTTGTCTGCACGCTCTGACGCGGCTGGAGGACCAGTTGTCCGCTCACACGCCCGATCGCGACACCCGGAAAATACTGCTCGGCCAGCCCGCGCACCTGGGCATCGATCGCCACACGTTGCCCGATTACCCCGCCCGGACCGATCACAAGTGGATACTTGCCGACATTCTGCAAGCGCAGCCGCATGAGCATTGGCTCACCCACCCCAACACCAACATTCACCGGGATCAGTTCCATCAGGTAAAAGTTACCCGTATTGCGAACGAAATTGAGCCAGTCGGTCGGCAACTTGGCACTGGCGGCGATCACCGATGCCTTGTCGGGCGTCTCAAACGTCAACGGCGACAAATCCGCCAGCGTTTGACGAACCGTCGATGACCAGACATCCACCGGCATCGACGCCAGCAACTTCGACGCTTCTGGCCGAAGGGCATCCTTCGATTCGCCCTTTTTCAACTTGATCGCCAGCATGCCGACCTTCGCCAGTGCGTCACGGTCGGCGATCGCGCCCAGCTTTACCGCCGCCTCGTCCGTCTGCCCGCTGGCGAGTGCGGCGAAACCCTGCAGTCGCGTGATATCCACACTGTTTTCACCCGTCAGGCTCACGATCGCCTCTGCGATCACCGGGTCGAGCGGATTGTTTCCGAAATAAATGTCCAGCCACGCCACATCCCCCAGCGCCGCGGCGTAGGACCGGCCCAGATTGCTCGACGGCTCGATCTTGGCGGCATCCGCACGCACATCGGGCATCGCGGCGACGGTGTTCTCAGTAATTTCAGGCGAATTGGGATCGACCACGCGATGCAGGACCATCAGATTCTTCACCAGCGCCGAGCGCGCCTCGAAGACGATGGCGGTCAGGTTCTGCTGATTGCCGGTCTTCTTCTCAACCATCGCCCGCATGTACCACGCCCGTGCCGACGAGGGCGCGAGCTGTGTGGCACTGGCCGCCAACGATGCGGCGTCGGCGGCTTTGTCGCTGGCGAGCAACATCGCCGACAGATTGATCACGTCCGATGCATCTGGCGCAACGCCCAGTGCGTTGTTCATGTCAAACGCCGCGCGGTACATCGTGATCGCCTCATCGCTGGCACCGACTCGCGCCAACTCCTGTGCCAATGCCGCGATCGACGCCGGCTGCATCGGGTTGCTCTTGAGCAAGTCCACCAGCGCCGCCGCCCGCACATCGGGTTTGGCATCGCTGGCATAGAGACGCTCCAGATGCAATTGAAGTGCCTTTGGGTTCGCAGGATTCACCGCGATGGCTTTTTTCAACTGCTCGGCAGCGGCGGCATCGTCGCCGGACTCGATTAGAAGCGAATACAGCTTCACCCCCGCATGCGACCGCACCGCCGCCGACACCGATTCGCTCCCGACCACCTGCGACAGATACGTTTTGCGCGCGTCGGCCGATTCCATCTGATCGACCAGCAGGTCGATCGTCTGCACCTGTGCCAGTTCATCGGTTGGCTCAAGTTTGCGATAGGCGTTGAGCAACTCAATCGCTTTCTTTCCGTGACCGAGCTGCAACCGCAAATCGATCATCTCGCGAAGCAGTCGCGCATCATTGCCGACCAGTCGCTGCGCCGCGTCCGCGACCAAAGGGGCGGCGGGTTCGGTCTTGGTATCTTGCGAAAATGCCGATGCCGCCTGTAGCATCCGCTCGGCCAGTAGCGAATCGGGCGTGGCAGCAGCCCGGGCAAACGTCGAAAGACCCAACAGGACCGACAGTGTGATGATGCGATTGGCTGGTTTCATTTCACCGGTGAGTCTACCCGCAGCGGGCGCGGTGCGAAACGTCTACCCCTGCGCCGCCAACCCCAGCGCCGCCGCCGTCACAGCGGCGATGCAGCAGATCAGGGCGGCGGTGAGTTTGAGTCCTTCATGCGCGGGCTTGTCTCGATAGATCCGTCCGATCACCAGCGTCAGGACGATGATCTGCGCCCCCGCCGCCGCCGCGATCGCCAGGGCGCGAGCGGCCCAACGCAATACGTCAGGTCGATCAGACCGCAGCGCCAGTTCTGAGGCATCAAACCAGACCCAGATCGCCAGCAGCATCAAACCCACCGCAATCAGGCCGCCGAAGAGGATGGGGAAGAGGGAACGCATGGGTGAGGCTTAGTTTGAAGGCCAAAGTTCGGCTAGTGCGCCTCGGGTTTGGACGAGTTTGGGGACATCCGTTAGTAGTTCGGCGCGGCGTTTGAGCCAGACCGACCAGTCGTTTCGACCCAGCTTTAGTGCGGCCAACGCGAGCAAGGCTTGCACGCGTGCCGCGACCTCGGCGGGGAGCAACTCGGACATCTCGATCTTGGTCCCCAACTGATCCAGCGCCGCCGGCCAGGCGCTGATCCGCACGCAATAATCGACCTGCAACTCCATCAACTTCAACATCTCCCGCATCGGCATCTGCGGCGGAATCTGCTGAAGCGCCGCGTGGGCCGCGGGCAGGTCGTTCATCTCCAGTGCACACTCGGCGAGCATCAATCGCAGCGTGCGAGTCAACACCGAATCCGATCGACGATACCGCAATAATTCGCGCGACAGGATCGCGGCCTCGGGGAAGCGACCTTGAGCGTGTCGAAGCGCCGCCAGATTCTGCAAAAGCCCCAGCCTCGGCGAGCGATAGATCACGAACGCTCGCAAGCCTTCATCCAGCGTCTTCTCGGCCTCTCCATATTGTCCGATACCGATAAGCCCGCTGGCGCGTGCCAGGGTCTGCTGGGCGCGCATGCTCCGACCCGCGAGCATGAACAGCGCGGCGATGACAATCGCCATCACCACCATGCCGATGGTTTGCTGCCCGGCCGCCGTGAGGACGAATCCCCCAGCCACGCCCGATAGCAACACGATCCGCAACACCCCCGCCAACACACCGGCGCGGCGAACCCACCCGATCGCCTTGCGGGCATCAATTTCTATCGCTCCATCAGACATTGGCCCATTAGACCGCGCCGAACCGCTCACGGCAAAAGATTGACGCTGGGTTTGGCGGATTTGCATTTCCTGAGGGATCGCGTCAGACTGAAATGAGCGAGAAACCTATGATCAATGCTTTGATACATCGTTGCGGAGTTCGAATGGTTAGCGCGGCGGGCGTGCTGGTTTTGACCGGCATTCTGCAGGCGGCGACTTACCATGTCGATTTTGACGCGGGAGCGGACGATCGGGACGGTCTGACGCCCGGCAAGGCATTCAAACACGCACCCGGAGACGCCCAGGCCAAAGCCGTCGCCGCCAAGGTGAAACTGGTTCCGGGCGATGTGGTGAAGTTCAAAGGCGGGGTCGTCTATCGCGGCGGGATGACCATCACCGCGTCCGGCGAAGAAGGCAAGCGGATCGTATTTGATGGCAACACCGCAGGCGATTACGGCGTGGGCAGAGCGATCATCGACGGGTCTGATCCGGTCACCGGCTGGGTCGCAGCCAAGTCGGCGGAAGATGCCAAAGGCAATCCCAACTGGAAAAACATCTATTACGCCTCGGTCCCCGGCGACACCGATCTATTCACCGTCAACGCGATTCAGAATGGCGAACTATTGTCGATCGCGCGCACGCCGGACTCGAAAGATTCGTTCTACATCGATGAGCTTTCGACGATGCGAGCCGTCGTTCCGCCTGCGGTGCAAACGTTCTGGCCGGTCAAGATCACCACCAGCAAGCTCATCGCCAACAAACAGGCCCCGATCGAGAACATGGTCGATGGCAACCCGCGAACGCTGGCGGTCGTCGATCCGATGGTCAATTCCGAAATCACCTTCACGCTGTCGGACGAACAAACGGTCCGCAAGTTTACCGTCCTCACTGGCAATCGACCGGCGATGCCCAAAGAGATCGACTTCATCGTCGATGGCAAGACCGTCGCGACCGGCACCGCCAACGAAAAGCCCGGCTTGACCGAATTCGCACTCGACAAGCCGGTGACACTCAAAGCCGTCACCATGAGGGTTCGCTCGACCCACGCGGATGCAAAAGGCTACGGTGCGATCACGCAGGTGCAGGCCATCACCGCCGACGGGAAGGATGTGCTGGCGGTGGCGGATCAGGCCTATTCCAGCTACGTCGATCCGACATTTTTCAATCAACCCAACGCCGACTATTACGACGGCGCGACGATGGCGATCTGGGTCAAGCCCAATGCCGTCACCTATTTGGGTGTGAAGGCGTTCGATCCTGCCACCCACACCTTGCGGCTGAATCGACTGACCGCAGAGCAGTATCCCGCGACCCAGGGGAAAATTGCGATTCTGAATGCGATGGGGGCACTGGATCGTCAAGGCGAGTTTTATCTCTCGCCCGAAAAAGATGCCCAAGGCAACAAACGTCTCTATGTGTGGCCACTCAAGACGGGTGAAAATGGTCCCGAGGGGATCACGATTTCACGTCGCGAGGATGCATTCGCCGCCAAGGGCCAGTCGCACTTTACCGTCCAAGGGTTCCTCATTGAAAAACAATCGGGCGGTTCCGCGCACGGGGCGTATTTCAGCCAGGTGAAGCACGTGACGATCCGCGACAATGAGATCCGCCAGCAGCAATCCCGGTCGCGCGATTCGGTGATCGCGGTGGTGAGTGGCGAAAACGTGCTGATCGAAAACAACTACATCCATCACAACAAGCTGGCTCGGGGGATGCGGCTGACAATCAGCGATTCGATCGTCAACAACAATCGGCTGGTGAAGAACGGCTCGACCGGCATCGGATTTTTCGGCAGCAAACGATCGGCGATGACCAACAACCACGTGACCGAACACACCGGCGTCCATGCCAATGGGCTGACCGTCTATGCCGATTCGGAAGACATCCTCGTCGAAGGCAATCGCGTCTTTGACGGAAATATCGCGTTCACCATCCAGAACAGTGCCAACGTTCGCGTCCGCAATAACATCCTCTCCACCGATGACGGCGGGAACGCGATCGGGATTTGGACGGGTTGGCATCGGAATCTGCAGATCGAGCACAATGTCATCCTCGGTGCCAACGGAACACCCGACTGGGCGGCAGGAATCTTCACCAACAGCACCAAGATCGAAGGGCTGATCATTCGCAATAACATCGTGGCCGGGACCAGTGGGAAACTGCCGGGTGAGTTCAGCAACAATATTTACGTCTTTGCAGGTCTGAACGAAAAAGATGTCGAGAAGTTGCCGCCGAACTCGATGGTGATCACGGATTTGGCCAAGATTTTTGTTGATCCTGCCAAGCGGGATTTCAATCTCAAGCCCGGCAGCCCGGCGATCGACGCGGGCGCGAAATCGGATATCGACAAGGACATCGCCGGCACGCCGCGACCGCAAGGCAACGCGCCGGATATCGGGGCGCACGAAAGCAAGCCGTAGTGGGATTCTGGATTTTGGATTTGCGAATTTTGATCGGAGGATCGATTCGCAGCGACGTTTTACGCCGCACCGGTTTTGTACATCATCGCCAGTTCGGGCACGTCGGTGTCCATGGGCGTGGGGATGTAGCCCGGCTCGTGGCTTCGCTCGACCTCCAATTCGAAGGCACGGAACACTTCACGCTCGATCTGTGACCGGGCCTGGGCACTGATCGGGTGGGCGATGTCGGCGTGGAGTTTGAGCCGATCCGGACCGAGGCGGTAGCCCAGGTGACGATTGTCGGTCAGGCGACCGCCGCAATGGTTGCAGAAGCGGGCGCGCAAGTGGTTCTTTTCACGGCACTTGGGGCAATGGTCGCACAGCTTGCGGGAGGGCATGGCGATAAACAGACCCATATCCCCGTCGATGATTTTGACATCGCGCACGACAAATGCGTTATCGAGGGTGAGTGAGCAGAACGCTTTAAGCCGCCCGGATCCGGGCGGGCACAGATGAATCTTGATTTCCGACAGTCGCATTGGACACTCCGTTGTCTGATCGCGCGCTCGATGTGTTTTCCCCGCTGCACGGACCCGACGATCTATCAGCCCCGCGTCGACTCGATGGTCGCAGACGTGAGCGAGGCAAACCTTGTTCACGGCTGGATTGATGTGAAGTCAGCCGTTCACTTCTCTACATTCGCGATCGTTACCGCAATGGTACGCACGCTTTGCTTACTTTGGATTAAATCTGCGGCAGCAATCGCTTCATCCTTAGTATCGAACAAAGTGAAAAGTGTTGAACCGCTGCCGGACATTCGGACAGGTCGGGCGACGAGCGATTGGGCAGATTCTCTCAGACGCGCAAGATTCGGACAAAGAGCAAAAGCGGAGGGCTCCAAATCGTTCTGAAGCATGCGCAACAGCACCTCCGCCGAGAGGTTACACCATTGCGCCCAATCGACCGCTTGGTCGAAGTCCGGGCAAGAGGGCATCTGATCAAACTGCCGGTACACCGCCGGGGTGGGCATCGATATTTCTGGCAGTATCAACACAACCCAATGAGCGGCAGGCGAGTCCACCCGTGTGATGACCTCGCCACGCCCAGTGCAGATACTGCTAGGCCCATTCAAGAAGAAGGGCACATCGCTACCCAAACCAGCGGCCAGCGCCGACAGGCGGTCCTGTGGCAGATTCAGTAACCATAGCTCATTCAAGGCTTTAAGCGTGGTCGCGGCGTTGGAACTACCACCTCCAAGACCACCCCCCATGGGGATGACCTTTGATAGCTCGATCCGCACACCCCGCGCACCCGGTGCGAGCGGCGAAAGCGACGTCTCCCCTCCAAGGATGCGCGTCGCTTCCACCTGCATGATCCGGGCGGCTTGAACGATCAGGTTGCGATCGTCCACAGGCACCGCCGGGTCCGGGCAACTCAAGTCCACCCGACCCGCCGTGTCCAGCGTGAAATCCAATGTGTCAAAGAGCCCGACAGCCACCATCCACGAAACCAGTGGATGAAAGCCGTCCGATCGTTTCGGACCAACGCGCAAGTGCAGATTGATCTTCGCAGGCGAATAAACGCGCATGATCAGACCATCGCACAGCACCTGATTTTGTCAATTCAACTTCAGCCAAAGCCACCGCTTGCCGCTCTTAACGTGACAAGCCAGGCCGTGACGACGTGCCTTCAAATCCAAACACAACAACGGACCGCTTCACGACGTGATTGCGAAGCGAAATGTCTTACGTCCAATATTAGACAGACTTCAGATAGCTGCGTCAAACAAAATATGGTTCACTTTTCGTCCAACGTTTGCCTACTTTTTGGCCTTGGTGTGGAACGGCAGAACGACGTCGTCCCACAGCGACTTGGGGATCGTAAAATCCCGACCCGGTGCGGTGATATCAAACGCGTTCTTGGACGCTTTGCCCTTGGAATAGTCGATGTAGCCGTTCTCCAGCTTGTAATATAGATCGGGTATGCCGACTTCGAGGCGGGAAACGATCTCG
>JBGSMH010000067.1:0-4637 GCA_041740275.1 Phycisphaerae bacterium | reverse complement strand
TGATCGCGTTTGGCGGGCGGGTGATGCCTGGATCGGACAACCCGGCAAAATACCTCAACAGCCCGGAAACCCCCCTTTTCAGCAAATCCAAAGTCGCCTACGGGATGGACTTGGCTCGTCCCCGCGTGGTCGAGACGCGTACGGTTGCGATCGTCGAAGGGTATACCGACGTGGTGATGGCCCACCAGTTTGGTGCCAGCAACGTCGTTTCGGTGCTCGGAACCGCATTGACCGAGCAACATGTGTCATTAATCCGTCGATTTGCCGAGCGGATCGTGCTGCTGTTCGACGGGGATGCCGCCGGCGATCTGGCGGTCGAGCGGGCGCTACAGTTGTTCCTGACCCAACCGATCGAAATCGCGATCGCGACCCTCCCTGCCGGGGTGGATCCGGATGAATATCTGTTGGAACGGGGTTTGGAGGCGTTTGACGGGATGCTGAAAAACGCCGAAGACGCGCTTTCGTTCCAGTGGCGGCAGCTTTTTCGCAAGCTGTCGGCCAGCGAGAACGATTTAACCGCCCGGTCCAAAGCGGTTGAGGATTATCTAGAGCGCCTGTCTGCCGCCCGGTCGGGTGGGCCGGTCGATCCGATCCGCTGGGGTTCGATCCTGGCGCGGGTGAGCAAGTTTACGGAAATACCGATTGATGACTTGAATCGCAGATTTCGTGTGAGAAGAAGCCCTGCCGCTTCGTCTATTGCTCGTACCCCAAGTGAATCTGAGCAAGGTTCTTCGGTTCCGATAAGACAGGTTCCGACGGCCCGTCGTCAGGCGGAGCGATCCATCCTTGGGGGACTTTTGCATTTGCCGGAGCTGTGGGCGCCAATTCAGCAAGTTCTTGATTGCCAAGACTTTATAACCGATGATATCCGACCTCTGGCGATTTGGTACTGGGATTATCAACGCCACGAAGGGGCGACGGTATTGGAAGAATTGATCGGCGTGCTTGACGATCAGGTGCTAAAATCCCAAGTCATCGAATTGGCTGCGGAGGTGGAAGCGGTGAATAATCTCCAGCAGACGCTGGAAGAGGCCGTTCAATTCGTGCAGCGGGAGAAGGATCGTACGCAAAGGCAGAAACTTGTGAACGATCTTCGACGTAGTAGTAACGAACAGCGGAATGATGAGGCGGAGGTCGACGCGTTGCGTCGATTGACCGAAGCCGCCCGGGCGCGTTCGGCGTGAACGCGGGCCGGCAGCGGTGTATTTGTGTTTTTTCGATGCCCTCACCGAAGGGCAATAACAAGAGACCGAAGGCCAATGACGCCGACGGATCGACGAGTGAATCGAATGTGACGGTTGTGACCTTTGTCGGATAAGCGATCCTAAGTTGATCCTCCGATGTACATATCTCACGACCCCGGCTCGATTTATGGTGTAGATTCGGCGTAGGTAAACTTTCGGAGTGCCGCAGATCATGGCAAACGCAGTCGCAGACAAACCCGTGTCGATTCCGAGCACCCCCTTGATTGGGTCGGGCTCACCTGAAGAAGTTGAACGCCGTATCAACGTGTTGCTCGAAATGGGCACCACGCGCGGCTATCTGACTTACGACGAACTGAACACCAAACTTCCTGACGAAGTGGTGGCCCCGGATCGTTTGGACAGCTTGCTGATGACCATCGATGAGATGGGTATAAAGCTGATCGACGATGCCGACATTCATGAGTTTCAGACCAAGCGTGCCGCCCGCGCTGCGGATAAATCCGCCGACACAAAGCCGCTTGAAATCAAACCCACGATCAAGGTCAAGGTCGCCGCGCTGAAGCCGACGGCCCCCAAGCCCCCGATGGAAATCGATCCCGACATCATCGCCCAAGGCGAGGATGAAGAGGACGATGATGAAGTCGACCTGGAGGCGCTGGCCAAGGAACTGGCAGAGGCCGGTACCAAGCGCATCGACGATCCGGTCCGCATGTACCTTACCCAGATGGGCGAAATCCCCCTTCTGACCCGTGAGGAAGAAATCGGTCTGGCGAAGAAAATCGAAATCACTCGCAAGATTTTCCGCAGCAAGGTGCTGGAATCGGATTACTGCCTGAATGCGGCAGTGGAGATCCTGCAACAGGTTGATTCGGGCGATCTTCCGTTCGATCGGACGATGAAGATCAGCACCGACGAAGGGATGGCCGACAAATCGACCATCGGGCTTCGAATTCCGACCAATCTGAACACCGTCCGCATCATGCTCGATCGCAACCGCGCCGACTGGGACGCGATGCGGGCCGCCAAGACCAAGAAGGAGGCTGACGAGTTCCGTCTGGCAGTGCGCCGGCGTCGTCGTCGGTGCGTCAAACTGCTTGAGGAATTGTCGCTGCGAACCAGCAAGGTTTCGCCGCTGATGAAGAAGCTGGGGAGCATCTCCGGCAAGATGGTTGAACTGGTCGGGAATATCGAGCAACTCAAGAAAGTGCGCGATCCCGGCGAAGACCTCGAAGTCTGCAAGCAGGAACTTAGCGACTTGGAAGACCTGGTCCTCGAAGACGCCGACAACTTGTACAGCCGTGTCAAACGCGTGCGGCAGATCTACTACCGCTACGAAGACGCCAAGCGCAAACTGTCAGGCGGCAATCTTCGACTGGTCGTCTCCATCGCCAAGAAGTACCGCAACCGCGGGCTGTCGTTCCTGGATATCATTCAGGAAGGCAACACCGGGTTGATGCGCGCGGTCGATAAATACGAATATCGCCGTGGGTTTAAGTTCAGCACCTATGCAACATGGTGGATTCGTCAGGCCATCACCCGTGCGATCGCCGACCATGCCAGGACCATTCGTATCCCGGTCCACATGATCGAGACGATGAGCAAGCTGCGTAATATCAGCAAGTTGCTCATGCAGGAGCTAGGCCGCGAACCGACGATCGAAGAAATCGCCAAGAAGGCGAAGATGTCGGTCTCGGAAACGCGTCGCGTGCTGAAGATCAGCCGTCACCCGATCTCGCTCGACCGTCCGGTTGGCGAATCCGAAGACAGCTACTTTGGCGACTTCATCGAGGACGAAAAGGCCGAGAACCCGGTCGAATCCGCGACGCAGGAAATGCTCAAGGACAAGATCGAGCAGGTGCTCAAGACCCTCACCTACCGCGAGCGCGAGATCATCAAACTCCGCTACGGCATCGGCGACGGCTACACCTACACCCTCGAAGAGGTTGGCAGGATCTTCAAGGTGACGCGCGAGCGCGTGCGTCAGGTCGAAGCCAAGGCGATCCGCAAGCTCCAACACCCGGTGCGTGCGCGTAAGCTCGAAGGCTTCCTACCAGGCGGTTTGCCTCACTGATGCGTGATTCGCATCGGTGGTGAAATTTGGATCAAGAGGCGTACTCGGCTTTGCTGAGTACGCCTCTTTTCATTGCCGATATCGCGGCAGCGTTGATCAGATTAATGACAGGTGCGGGGTTGTCGAATAATCTTCCCCGATGCGCCTCTTTATCATCCGGCATGCCGATCCCGACTATCCCAACAACACCATCACGCCGGCCGGGCATTTGGAGGCCAGGGCACTGTCAGTCCGGCTGGCGAAGCTCGGGCTCGATCACATCTATTCCTCACCGCTTGGCCGAGCAGTCGATACCGCGCGGTACACCGCCGATACGCTGAGAAAACCCGTTACCATCGAACCTTGGACCGCCGAACTCGGTCATTGCGTTGCGGAACTTGACCTCGGCGGAAGGGCGTGCGTCTGGGACGTGCCCGGCGAGCACATTCGTGAGCGCAGTCCCTACGCCACGCACGAAACCTGGCATGAGCATCGGTATTTTGCCGCCCCGTTAATTCGCTCGACATTCGAAGAGTTGCGAACCGCGTCTGATGCGTTTCTGTCCAGGCACGGGTACGAGCGTGTGGAGGGTCGTTATCGGATCGTCCGAGCCAATCGCGAAAAGGTTGCCGTCTTCTGTCATGGCGGGCTGGGCCTGTTCTGGCTATCGCATCTGCTTGAGATTCCACTTCCACTGATGGTCTCGGGCTTCCACCTGCCGCCCAGCAGTGTAACGACGGTTTTATTCGACGAGCGCAGTGCGACTTGGGCAGTTCCGCGTTGCACTGGCGTTGGCGATGTCTCACACCTCCATGCCGCTGGCCTGCCGATCCAGCCAGCGGGGATCAAGGCGAATGTTGATTAGCCGGTATTCAACTTGCCATCTTCGCGACTATCATCCTGCCGTGATCGACACCTCCGCGTTTGATGCCGCAACTACGATCTGCAGGCGGCACGCCAAGAGTTTCTATTTCGCTTCTCATTTCCTCCCCGAGGAAAAGCGTCTGCACGCCTATGCGGTCTACGCGTTTTGCCGCTTGCTGGATGACGCGGTGGATGAAGCACAGTCGCCTGAGCAGATGCATGAGCAGTTGGCGCGGTTTGAAGGCATCCTGGCCGATTGTTACGACGGAATATTACCTGATCGGGACGATCAGGAATCGCTGGCGCTGCGGGCGTTTGCGATCACGATCCGGCGGTGCGACATCCCGATGAAGCCATTTGCGGAACTGGCCGAGGGGTGTCGGATGGATCTGACGATCAACCGCTACGCCGACTGGGCCGGGCTGGAACGATACTGCTATCACGTCGCCGGAGTTGTCGGCGTAATCATGTGCTATGTCTTTGGACTGCACGATCCGCGCGCCCAAGCTCAGGCGATC
>JBGSMH010000066.1:0-4510 GCA_041740275.1 Phycisphaerae bacterium | reverse complement strand
CGACGCTGGAGAAATCGCTGATGTTCCTGGACGACAAGCTGCTGCCCTCGACGAGCAACGCCGTGGAACGCGGCAACCGGCGGCATCGCAAGATGCAAAAGACCGTCTACCGCGTGCGTACCCGCCTGAGCCTGCACCGCCGCATGGCCTTGGACCTGCTGCGTGACCGCTTCACCCCCGCCCGAACCCAAGCCACCCAGACCCTGCACCAAGCCCGATGGGGAAGCGGATGAACTCTGTACCGATGCTATAGAGTCGCAAAATCAGGCAAATCCGCCGATTTCCTGTCGCCCCTGACACCATGCTGTCACCGCCGACGCGAGCGATTCCCCGCGCTCCGTTAGCCGCGTCGCTCGCAACGCGTTTCTCCTCCTGATCGGTGTCATTTTGTCGCACCGCCGAGATTCTGGTTGCAGTCCCGCAATCCGTTTGGCTCTCGTTCTAAATCAATCGGATGGCAGAAGATTTGTATTGCGCGACATGAAAGGGGGTCAGTATTCGAGTCGTTTCAAGAACCGAATCCCGTTACGGTCGGCAGCCAAACAGTTTGCAAATCATGGACGATTCGCTGAGGGCAAAAGATGATCGATGGGGCCTGTGTAATCCAGATCTGGAAGTTGGGCGATGATTTCCAGAGTCCTCATGCAATTTGGCCAAGTAAAAAATGTACCACAGAGGGTAGTATCATCTGCAATTCGTGGGATCAAACCGATGGGAATGAGATGCTCCTCCTCATAGGTACGATCAGACTGGATCCATGCCAACAGTTGCTCATTTTCCCAATTGGCGTACCGCTGAATCAGAGGCTGACGTTTCATGAAGACCGCCATGGTCGGTGGTCGCTTTGAGCGATAGTGGTGAAAGAAAACCAAGTTGTCGAGGGTCTGACGTTTTGTGCCGATGCCCGTCTCCATCGTTCCCATAAACATTAACGCGAAGTACGACTCGCGCGCACGGATTGCGAAGCACTGGTGCTCATCAGGATACGCATCTCGGACGTCTTTAGGCGGTCGGTACTTGGCCATGGCTACATTTCCAAGAATGTCTTGTAGTGTCAGCAGGTACTCCTGCCGACCCTACAGAATTGGCGATGCTCCAAGCAGAGCCGTGTTCGCCCTTCTGCGTCAAGCCACGTCGCGAAGCGAGGCTCTTCGATGTCACGCGCCTCATGCAAAAGAATCCGCATTGCATCGGCGTTCATTATCATGGATTCGGCGGCACCAACTTTCACAATATCCCCGCGGTCAGCGGAGACGGCGAAAGGAGGACTGAAATTCGCATGTTCCCGCCAAGCGAGTGGACCGGCAGATCCAAGTGCCCGCCGGATCTTATCGCCAGTATATCCGTTGCCGGACATAAACGAGAGTAGGTTCTCGAATGTGCCGACCGCAATGACCCCTGAACTAAAGGTAGAAAACATATATACCGTTGGATTGTTGCAGGTCATCTCCGCAACCCGATAGGCGTACTGATCACCGAACCCGTTTCCGCCGAAGAAGATGTACTCGTCTAGGTGTCCGGCAGCGAAAAGTTCATGTTGTGGGAAGTCACGCGGGTAGCACCAATCCCAGGCAAACTTCCATAAACCTAACGCGTTCCACCCACACAGATCGATTCCGTCAGGATTCGATACTCCATATAACCGGAGGTAGCCCTCATGGAGAAGGCAGCCGTTGACTAGTCGCAGGAAATCTCGGTGCATTTGAGGGAATAGGTGAATTGGTCCCGGGAATACACCGTCGTAGCCTCGATTCCTGCCAGATGGAGAACACTCCTTCAATCTGATCTGTTCAACAAGCTTCTCGATCGTCATGGCCTTGCTCCATTAACAGCAATGCCATCCATGGTACCCATTGCGTTGGCGAGGATCGACCTTGATGCCCCAGTCTCCCCCATTATGACCTCGCACCCAAAACATTGGCAGCCCCGTAGCGATTTCTTGTTGCAGAACTTCGTGTTAAGGCGGTAATTCTGTATAGTGGCTCGACCTGCGGAGAACCAAGACATGGCAAGAGTCGAACTGGAAAAGGTCGCAAAGATATATCCCGGCGGGGTGCGGGCGGTCGATTCGATCGATCTGCAAATCGCCGATCGGGAGTTCATCGTGCTGGTCGGTCCGTCCGGCTGTGGCAAATCGACCACGCTCCGCATGGTCGCCGGGCTGGAAGAAATCAGTGAAGGCACGATCAAGATCGGCGATCGCGTCGTCAACAACGTCCCGCCCAAAGATCGCGACATCGCGATGGTGTTTCAGAATTACGCGCTCTATCCGCACATGTCGGTCTATAAAAACATGGCGTTCGGATTGAAGTTGCGGCGATTCCCCAAGGCCGAGATCGAGTCGCGCGTCCGCGACGCGGCCAAGATTCTGGATATCGAACATTTGCTCGATCGCAAGCCCAAGGCGCTTTCGGGTGGTCAGCGGCAACGCGTGGCGGTCGGTCGGGCGATTGTCCGCGAACCGGCGGCATTCCTGTTTGATGAGCCGCTGTCCAATCTCGATGCCAAGCTTCGCGTCACCACCCGGGCCGAAATCAAACGGTTGCATCAACGACTTAAGACCACAACGATCTACGTCACACACGATCAGGAAGAGGCGATGACCCTCGGCGATCGGATTGTGGTGATGAAAGATGGCGTGATTCAGCAGGCGGAGGGATCGCTCCAGACCTACCAGCACCCGGTCAATCGATTTGTCGCCGGGTTTATTGGCATGCCGCCGATGAACTTTTTTGACGGAATGATCAAGCAGGAGGGCGGAAAACTGTACTTTGAAGAGGGGATTTTGGAGAACGCGACGCTGGTGAAACAGCGTACGGACGAGCCACAGGTTAAAGAAGGAAAGTTGACGTTACCCGGAAATGGGTTTAAGGTTTCCGTTCCTGATCGTCTGACGGGCGCGTTGTCGCCTCATGTCGGGCGTCATGTGGTGCTCGGGATTCGACCCGAGCATTTTCATCTCCAGCCAATTGTCGGCGCTGGTCCGGCGGTGAGTTTGGACTTGAGTGTGACTGTGATTGAGCCTTTGGGCAATGATATGGATATGTATCTGACCACACAGCATCATCCGCACGTGATCAGCCGTGTTGAGGCCCAACCGGGTGTGTCGCCCGGTACGCAGGTGAAGTTGTATATTGACCTGTCGAAGGTACACTTTTTTGAACCCGGAGTGACCGGGATGAATCTGAGCCTTGTAAAAGAGCAAACCCATGCAGTCGCGTAAAGCCACTCCATGGTCACGCAGCAAGGGCTTGTGCCTTTGCCCTGTCACATAAAGGTGACCGGGCTAGAGGCCCGGTTTCATCTGGAGTCCCAGACGGATTCGAGAAAGCGCCGCCCGGTGGGTGGCGTTTTTGTTGTTAAATGAAGTCATTTGTTGACTTCGCTGAGATGTCTTTTTTGTGAGAGGAAGCGGTAGAAACGTCTGATTCACTCAGACACTGATCTTGCCGCTTCTGATCGGGTTTCGAAAAACTGAATAGCCTGGACAATTTTAATGCCAAATCCGGATCTTATCCGAATCGTCGACGGTATCGCGCGGGACAAAAACATCCAGCGTGACCAGATTTACACGGACATCGAGCAGGCGATCGCCTCGGGCCTTCGCAAGCACTTTAACACCGAAGACACCAGCGAGTTTGTCGTCACGCTGGATCGCGCCACCGGCGATCTTGCCGCCGCTCGTCAGGGTGAGCCGCTGGACCTGAAACTGGTCGGCCGAATCGGGGCCCAGACCGTCAAACAGGTGATGATCCAGCTTATCCGACAGGATGAGCGGGGCAGCATCTATGAAGAATACAAGGACCGCGTCGGCCAGATCGTCACCGGTACGATCGCCCGAATCGAAGGCGTGACGATCATCGTCAACCTCGGCCGATCCGAAGCGATCATGCCGCGATCGGAACAGATCCCCGGCGAACAACACCAGGTCGGCGAGCGTATTCAGGCTTTGATCACCGAAGTCCGCGATACGCCCAGCCAGATCAAGATCATCCTGTCGCGATCGCACCCGGAACTGATTCGTCGGCTGTTTGAACGCGAAGTGCCCGAAGTGCAGGAACGCACGATTGAGATCAAGGCACTGGCCCGCGAGCCGGGTTTCCGTACCAAGATCGCGGTGACGTCGATCGACACCAAGGTCGATGCCGTCGGTGCCTGCGTCGGCGTGCGCGGCAGCCGTATCAAGAACATCGTCGAAGAGCTTGGCGGGGAAAAAATCGATATCGTTCGCTGGAATGAATCGTCGCAGATTCTGATCAGCAACGCGCTGAAACCCGCCGAAGTCGCTGAAGTGTCGCTCTGTTTTGAACTTGGCCGCGCGACCGTGATTGTCAATGAGGATCAATTGTCGCTTGCGATCGGCAAGCGCGGGCAGAATGTCCGACTCGCCGCCCGGTTAACGGGTTGGGACGTCGATATTCTCACCCCGCCGGAGTTTAAGAAGGCGATCGAACGGCTTGACGCGACGCTTAAGAGTGTCGAAGGCGTCGGCCAGGAAATGGTCGACAAG
>JBGSMH010000065.1:0-6947 GCA_041740275.1 Phycisphaerae bacterium | reverse complement strand
GCGGTCAGGAGTTATGATTTTCGTATGGATGAAAGCCGATGCAACAAATGCAACAAGTGGCCGGAAGCAGGAGACAGACTTCGACAAGCTCAGTCGAGCGGAGACAGGAGTCAGGAGGGAATGTTTGGAGTTTGACGTTTGGAGTGCTGGACTTATCCACGAACCACGCATCCTCACCAAGCCCCAAGGCCCATGCCCCAAGCCCGATATCGGCGTGCGACGCAATGGTTGGCAGACCGGAGATATCGTTAAACTAATCACGATCTTGCGTTCGTGTGTCGTATTGGCGCATACTGACAAAGGGTTAAATGTGAAGTGTGAAATGTGGAATGTGAAGTGAACTCTATTCCACATTTCACACTCCACACTCCACATTTCTTTTCTTCACGGAGGCTCATCATGCCCAACGTCGCAGACATACTCATGAACAAGGATACGAACGTCATTTGCGTTACCGCCGACATGTCGGTGCTGGCCGCCACGCAGTTGATGAATGAGCATGGCATCGGTTCAGTTTGTGTGATCGACAGTGCGGGGCTGTTGATCGGGGTCTTCAGTGAGCGCGATGTGCTGACGCGGATCGTCGCCGCCGAGCGATCGCCTCAGGATACGCTGGTGGGTGAGGTCATGACTGCCAGCCCTGTCACCTGCAGCGCGGATACAGAGTTGGATGATCTGGGCGAGATGATGCGTGACCGCCGGGTGCGGCACGTGCCGGTGCTGGACGCCAACGGGCTGCTCAAAGGCATGGTTTCGATCGGCGATCTCAACGCCTTCCACGTCTCATCACAGGAGATGCAGATTCAACAGCTCAACGATTATGTCTTTGGCCGTGCATGAACGAGTCGTCGTAAATGGGTCGTCGTGATCGGTTACGCCACTGCGATCGGCACGCCACCTTTGCGGGCCGATTCGTACATGGCGAGGATGATCGCGACGGCTTTTCGGGCTTCGACGCCGTTGGTTGCGGCCTCTTGACCGGCCTCCCACGCGGAGTAGATCGCCGAGATATTCGCGTGGTGCAGTTCCAGTCCGACATCGACGTTGCTTGATCCCCCGCCACTGGTGGACTGTTTCTTGTTCAGCAATTCGAGCAATTCCTTGTCTTCGGGCTTTTCGTCGCGGAAGCGGTAGGTGCGCAGACCGCCTTCGGACATCGCGGTCCCGTTTTCTCCGCCAACCTCGATGCGCACGCCCGATCCGGGCCACATCGCGGTTGATCCCATGATGATCCCGTGTGCCCCATTGGCAAACGTGAGCGAACAGGCCAGCGTGTCTTCGACTTCGATCTCCGCATGGATTCGGCTGGAGGCGTGGGCACTGACGGTCTTGACCGGGCCCATGATCCATTGGATCAGATCGACGGCATGGACGGACTGGTTCATGATCGCCCCGCCGCCATCGAGTGCCCATGTGCCGCGCCAACCGCCTTCGCGATAGTATTGGTCGCTGCGGTACCAGGGCGTGTAACACCCGCCAAATGCCAGCGTGCCAAAACGCCCGGCGTCGGCGGCGTCCTTGATCGCTTTGTTGGCGGCGTTCCAGCGGTTCTGGAAAATGCCCGCCAGCTTCACCTTGCGCTTGTCGGCATGGGCGATCATCTGATCTATGCGGTCGAGTTGGATCTCAACGGGCTTTTCGATGATGACATTGGCACCGGCGTCCATGGCGCGCATCGCCGGGCCCATGTGGTCGCCGCTGGGCGTGCAGATATGAACGACTTCCAGTTTCTCGTTCTTGTGCATCTCCTCCTGCGAGGCATAGACCTTGATGCCGCGATCCAGCAGGTTGTGTTTTTCGAGCTTCTGCTGGGCTTTGTCCGGATCGATATCGCACACCGCGACCAGATTGGCTTGTTCGCCCATTTGTGTGAGCAGCCGCAAATGCCACTCGCCCACCACACCCACACCCACGATTGCCGACCGCCATTGTTTGGCCATGAAGTTGATTCCTTGAAAGGTTGAGACGTGCAATTTAGGACCGTTCGTCCGGTCGCACAAGTGCGGGCAAGTGCGTATGTTATGCAGAATGGGTCGCACGCGAACCAAACTCTGTGGCATGATGTCGCTGCCCGACGCCCAGGCGGCCGCCGACGCGGGCGCGGACGCGATCGGAATGATCCTGCATGCCAACGCCAAACGCCTGATCAGCGTCGATCTTGCCGGGCAAATCGCGCGGGCGATGCCGCCTTATGTGACGCCTGTGGGCGTGTTTGTTGATCTGGTACCGGCGCGAGTGATCGAGATCGCTCGGCAGGTTGGACTGTCGACTGTGCAATTTCATGGGAACGAGACGCTGGCGGATATTCAGTCCGCCGCTCCGCTGAAGATCATCAAGGCGATCCGGGTTGACCGCGCGACGATCCGCCCGGTGCTGGCCGAGTGGCGCGACGCATATCAATCCGGCAAATGCGACAACCTGATCGGCATCCTGCTCGAGTCGGCGGTCAAAGGCGCATCAGGCGGGACGGGCGTGGAAAACGATTTTGATCTGATCGACGAGTTGCAGCAGTCCGGCGCATTTGCCGGCCTGCCCCCGATCATCCTTTCGGGCGGGTTGACGCCCGACAACGTCGGAGCCCAAGTCACGCGGCTGCGCCCCTACGGCGTCGATGTCTCCAGCGGCATCGAATCTACCTTCGGCATCAAATCCGTCGAAAAAATGACCCGATTTGTCGCCAACGCGTCCCGGTGCTGACCCGGATTTACTTGGCGTTCAACAGCCGCTGCTGCGTCCAAGCCTCGGCGACCACCGGCATGTAACCGGCCTCTGCCAAAACCTTCTGCCCGGACATCGATAACAGCCATTTACGCAGATTCACCAGTTCTGACTTGGAATCCAGATTCGTCCGCGTCAACAAATAAACCGGCGTGGTCAGCGGGTATTCACCGGCGGCGACGCGGGAGGGCTCGGGCATGATCCCCTCCACCGCCAGCACCTTGGTCCTGCCGTCGCGATCCATGTTGGTCGCGTAGCAGAAATTGGCAAAACCCAGCGTCTCGGCATCCTCGTTGGTCGCATCAAGCACCAATTTCGCGCCGCTCAACGCCTTGCTCAACGGCAACTCGGGCACCGCTTTGCCGGAGAGTAGCAACTGCTGCAATAACTCTTCGGTTGCCAGACCCTTGGCACGATAGGCGACGGTGATCGGCTTGGCGGCGATCTCATGGGTCAACGGAAAATCGGTTAACTTCAGATCGGCCCAGGTCTTGGCGTCACGGGCAAAGAATCGCTTGAGTGCGTCGGTGGTGATGTTGGTGGTGGGGTTGGCGGAATTGACGGTGAAGACCAGTGCCTCGGTCGCCAGTAGATCATGTCGCAGTGTCACCTTCGCCTGGGCGGCGGCGGCGCGCTCTTCGGGCGAGGGCAGACGCGATACAAACGCCATGTCGATCTGGCCTTTGATGAGACGATCGATCGCGGTCGCGGTACCCGCCGGTTCGCGCGAGAGGACATCGTTGGTCATCGCGTCAGGATTGGTGCCTTCGGGCAGACGGGGGACAAAATCGACCACGCCGTATCCGGCAAAGCCGTCGTAAGGGATGTTGTTCAGCTTCATCGCCAGCAATCGCAGCAGCGGCGCGGTGCTGAGCGACGTATCGACGCGTTTGACGGTATCGAGCTTCAGCACCGGCTGCGGGACATCGCTCGCCAGCGGTGCGGTGTTGCCCGATCCCGTGCGCGATGCCGTCGATTGGGTAGTCGGCCTAGTGGTGACGACGGGCTTGGTCACCACTTGTTTGACACCTTTGAGCCACGGATCATTTGCCGTGCCAGCCTTTGCGGTTGCGTCGTCGCCGGGCATGTTGAAGCCCTGGGGATAGTCGGACGGGGTCGAACCTCGGTCGGCCGACGCATCGGGCGATTTGGGCGTCGGCTGACACCCGAGCAACGCCCCTGCGGCACAAACGATAATCATCTGGCGGATCATGTAAGCTCCTGGCTCAAGTCCCTTGCGAATCACCCGCTTAATGTACCCGCATGTGACCGCAATCGCTACGGAATGAACAGTTGATGTCGCAGGATGTATTCTCGGACGCTGTCGGGCACCAGCCCTTGGATCGTCTTTCCGTCGCGCACGCGCTGGCGAATTTCGGTCGCGTTGATCGGAGAAACCGCGACGGGAACGACATGATCCTTTAATTCTTGGACGCGCGGATCGAGCTTGGAAAAGTCGATCGCGTAGCCGGGGCGTTGCATGATCCAGAACTGGGTGATCTCGATCAATTCATCAAATCGGTGCCAACGATGCAGGTTAAGCAGTTGGTCGGCCCCGATCAGCCAGTCGATGGGGCTTTTGCGGTTCCCGCCGAGAATTTGAACGGTATCGATGGTGTAGGTGGGTCCGGCGCGTTCGAGTTCCAGCGGGTCGATATCGTAGATAACGCCCGAATCGCGCATCGATTCGCACGCCAGCATGAGCATCGCCACCCGGTGCTCAGCGGCCGCCAGATCATATGATTTTGACTTCAGCACCGGCTGATGCGACGGGATCATCAAAACCCGCTCAAAACCCGCTTCCCGCGCCACGGCGTTGGAGCACGCCAGATGCGCGTTGTGGACCGGATTGAAACTGCCGCCAAAGCAAAGCGTGCGCATGGAACAATCGGTATCGGCCAGATTCGGGTTTCGACTCGATACGCATCCGCATTTTCAGAAAGTGATAACGTCAATCCCGCGAAATCGCCCCGCAAACCGCCAAACTTCAAACTCTTGCCCCACTCGGCTAAGCTACCGCGTCAATGTCCAATTTGCTGGCAATATTCCTCGGGGCCGGGTGTGGTGGGGTGCTTCGATACCTCATCAGCCTCGCGATCAATAAGGAATATCACGGCCATTTCCCGCTCGGCACGTTTTTTATCAACCTCGTCGGCTGTTTTGCGATCGGGTATCTGGCGACGATTTTCACCAATGTCATCCCGGTCCGCGAATCGATCCGGCTCGGCATCCTCGTGGGCGTGCTCGGCGGGTTCACCACGTTCAGTTCATTCGGCAGAGAAACCTTCGAACTGCTCGGCGACAAACAACCGGTGATCGCATTCTGGTACGTCGCCCTCAGTTGCGTCCTAGGCGTCGCCCTCGTCTTTGTCGGCCACGCTTTGGCGCGTTCGATCCATGCCGTCCCCGGCGCGTAAAAACGGCCTAAACCGGGCTTCAACCCCGAATCCCGCATCCATGAAAATCCAGAGTTGGCCTCTGGATTTTCATGGATGACCGGAATCGAGTTTTTCCCATTTTGCGGATTCGCTAATTCGCCATCGCGTACCCGCCCTTAATGTTCTTCACATCGACAAACCCGCGCTGCCGCAAAATCCGCTCGGCGATGAACCCGCGCTGGCCGACCTGGCAAAAGACGGTGACGGGGCGTTTGGTGTCGATCTCGCCTGCCCGATCGCGCAACTTCTCGACCGGGATGTTGATCGCGCCCTTGAGCGAACCGGCGGCGAATTCGGACTCGCTGCGGACGTCGATCAATTGATCGCCGTTGACTTGATCGGCGGTGATTGCGCGGGACACGCCCTGCCGTTGATTGATCGCCACAAACGCCGCCATATGCAGCGGGTCTTTGGCGGCACCAAATTGCGGGGCATACGCCAGATCCAGCGACGCCAGTTGCTCAACGGTCGCGCCAAAGCTGATCGCGGTTGCCAGCACGTCGATGCGTTTATCGACGCCCGATTTGCCGATGATTTGCCCGCCGAGCACTTTGCCGGTGGTCTTGTCGTAGATCAACTTGATCCGCATCGCTTCGGCACCGGGGTAGTAGCCGACGTGGTGATTGGGAAGCACGTACGCGGTATCGACATCAAAGCCATTGTCGCGCGCCATCTTCTCGCCCAACCCCGTCACCGCCACCGCTAGATCAAATACGGCAACGATCGCCGTGCCCAGCACCGCACCCGTCTGCAATGCCTGATCGGTCGCGGCATGTTCGCCGGCGAGTCGTCCCTGGCGATTCGCAGGTCCGGCCAGCGGAATGCGCGTGCGCTTTCCGTGGACGGCATGGATCACCTCCGCAACATCGCCGACCGCATACACATCCGGGTCGTTGGTCCGCTGCTGGGTATCGACCTCAATCGCCCCGCTGGCACCGATGGTGATGCCGGCGGCTTTGGCCAGGGTCGTGTTCGGCCGCACGCCGATCGACAGCAGCACCAGATCGGTGTCGATCTTCGTCCCGTCTTCCAACTCCACCTGCGTGACGGCAGACTTGTCGCCGATGAGCGACTTCAGGCCGTTGTTAGCGTAAACCGCAACACCGTGCTTTTTGAGTTCGTCTTCGACAAACCGCGCCATCTCTGGATCGATCGGCGGGAGCACGCGCGGGGCCTTTTCGACGATCGTGACTTTCAGCCCTTTTTCGACCATCGCCTCGGCCATCTCCAGCCCGATGAATCCGCCGCCGATGATGGTGATCCGCCCGGGCTTCTGCCCGGAAAGCCGCGAGCGAATCACCTGCATATCTTCCATCGTCCGCAACAGCATCACATTCTTTGCATCGATATTCGCGATCGGCGGGACGATCGCGCTGGCACCGGGGGCAAGGATCAGCTTGTCGTAGACAAGCGTGTACGTCGATCCGTCCTTCGATCGCTTGATCGTTACCGTCTTGGCCGATCGGTCGATCGACGTCGCCTCTTCAAGGACGCGGGCGTCGATGCGAAAGCGATCGAACACCTTTTGCGGCGTCGTCAGCAGTAAATCCGATTCATTCTCGATCCGACCAGCCAGGTGATACGGCAACCCGCAGTTGGCAAACGAGATGTAGCCGCCCTTTTCGATGACGATAATCTCGGCATCTTCGTTCATGCGACGCGCACGCGTCGCTGCACTCATTCCCCCAGCCACTCCACCAATGATTACGATGCGACGCATGATTGACCTCCACAGCAGTTTTTATTGCTCAAGTTTCGATTCCACGGCATCCGCGCCAGGACCATGCCCAT
>JBGSMH010000064.1:0-4627 GCA_041740275.1 Phycisphaerae bacterium | reverse complement strand
GTCGCCGACGGCGTGGCGTTTCCCGACCCTGCCGGCGATCCCGCCGAGCCCGCGCCGACATCGCGGCCTGCGAAGTAGAAGCAGTCCCGTATCGCGAGGCAGTTCAAATTCCGATTTGCCTGATTTCAGGAGATCTGGCCGCATATGCAGGCATAGAGTGGGCGAATTATTGGACAACTTTGCCCAGAATTGGATCGGCGTTCTGACGATTGCCGATTGTTGGGCAGAAATGCCGACTTCCGATTTGAAAGGCAGGGGTTTTTCTTCTACCATCATCAGGCTCGATTCGGGGCAACCGTTACCCCGGGCCGGGAAACTTCGGTTCAACCAACCGATCAAACACGAGTGGAGCACACACCCATGGCAGTTGTGGACGTAGCGACGGCACCGACCAAAAAGGCCGCGTCGTCGGGCGAATCAAACTCGAAATCCGGGCAGGTCGAGCGACAACGACTTCGCACCATGCTGCTGATCAGGCGTTTTGAAGAACGCACCTATCAGGAATACACCAAGCCCGGGCAAAAGATCGGCGGTTTCTGCCACCTCTATAGTGGTCAGGAAGCGATCTCGGTCGGGTTGGCGGCGCTGTTTGATAAAAAACGCGACTACCTGATCAACGGCTACCGATGTCACGGGCATAGCCTGGCGCTGGGGATGGACCCGCGCGTGGCGTTCGCCGAGCTATTTGGAAAAGCCACCGGCTGTTCCAAAGGCAAAGGCGGATCGATGCACTTTTTTGACGTGTCGGTGGGGAATATGGGGGGCCACGGGATCGTCGGCGGTCAACTGCCGCTGGGCACCGGGTTTGCCTTCGCCCAACAATACAAAAAGACCGGCGGGTTCACCGTTTGCCTGTTCGGGGATGGTGCGGTCAATCAAGGGACGCACAACGAATCGCTCAATCTTGCGTCGCTGTGGAAATTGCCGATCATTTTCATGGTCGAAAACAACGGCGTGGCGATGGGCACCGAAGTCCACCGACACTCCGCCGAGCACGATCTGGCCAAGCGCGGGCTGGGGTATGCCATGCCGACGATTAATGTCGATGGCAATGACGTCGATATCTTCATCCGCGACGTCGGGCAGGCCGTCGAGCGGTGTCGCAAAGGCGAAGGACCGACCTACATCTCTGCCAACACGTTCCGCTTCCGCGGGCATTCGATGTCCGATTCGATGGCGACCTATCGCACCAAAGAACAGCAGGAAAAGGCCCGCAGCCGCGACCCGATCCAGCTTTACGCCGAACGGTTGCTGGACAAAGGTTTGATCCAGAAAGAGCAATACGAAGCGATGCAGGAAGAGGTCGCCGAGACGATCACCAAGGCGGTTGAGCAGGCCGACCAAGACCCCAATCCGCCGCTGGAAGATCGGTTTAATGATGCTTTGGCCGAGAAGTATCCGTATCAGCCGGAGTAACAATGGACGCGAATGAAGCCTATGCCGAGTTCAGACGCATCAAGCAAACGCTACCGTTTGTTCCGTTTGCGGTTGAAACGACAGGCGGGCAACGCTTCTTGATCGATCGACGAATGGGATTTGCAGCGACCCCGAAAATGCTGGTCGTTCTTGATGCGGAGAATCGAAGCCACTGGGTGAAATACCCTGAACTTAAAACGATCTGTGTCGAAGCTAAGGCCAGCTAAGGCGAGCAATGAGTGACGACCTGGATTTCTACGGCGAGTTCAGCAGCATGGTCGATCGCGCCTCTGCCGGTCGTGTCGTACTGGGATTGCTCAATGGTGATAAGGTTCTTGTGAAAGATCTGACGATGATGGCACACGGACCGAAAGTGATCAGCGTTTATGAAGAGGACGGGAACGTTATTCTCGTCCCGGTATCGAGTATCTGTTCTGCCCAGATTTTGCCTTTAGACGAGTAAACTTCATGCCAGTAATCGAGTTTAGAGAAGCCCTCCGTGCCGCCATGACCGAGGAAATGGTGCGCGATGAAAACGTGTTCCTCATGGGCGAAGAAGTCGGGCAGTACCAGGGGGCGTATAAAGTCTCCAAAGGGATGCTTGAGCAGTTTGGTCCTAAGCGCGTGTTGGATACGCCCATCAGCGAGGCCGGGTTTTCGGGGCTGGGGATCGGTGCGGCGTGCGTGGGGTTGCGGCCGATCGTCGAATACATGAGTTGGTCGTTTACGCTGGTCTGCCTCGATCAGATCGTCAACAACGCCGCCAACGTCCGCTACATGTCCGGCGGACAGACCAAAGTCCCCATCGTCTTCCGCGGCGGCAACGGGATCGCCCACCAATTGGGCGCGACTCACTCCCATCGCGTCGAAACCATCTACGCCCGCATCCCCGGTTTGATCGTTGTCAGCCCCTCGACCCCGTACGAAGCCAAAGGCCTGCTCAAAAGCGCCATTCGCTGCGATGACCCGGTCATTTTCCTGGAATCCGAGAAAATGCTCGGCGAAAAAGGGGAAGTCCCCGATGAGGAATACACGCTCCCCATTGGCGTTGCCAAGATCGAGCGGCCGGGCAAGGATGTTACGATCCTCAGCTACGGACGCCCGCTTTCGCGTGTCGTCCGCCCGGCGATTGAGGAACTGGTCGCACACGGGTTTGATCCCGAAGTCATTGACCTGCGTTCGCTTCGCCCGCTCGACACCGAAACCATCGCCAAGTCCATCGCCAAGACCAACCGCTGTGTCATTATCGACGAAGACTACGGCTATTGCGGCATTGGCGATGCGATCATCGGCAAACTGCACAAACGCTGCTTCGACGATCTGGACGCCCCCATCGAACGCCTCGCGTCCGATGAAATCCCCGTCCCGTTCAATCACTATATGGAAGAAGCGATGATCCCGTCGGTCGATCGTGTGATCGAAGGCGTCAAGGAAGTTATGTATCGCAAATGAGACAGACAGGGCTTAGGGATTGGGGCTTAGGGCTTGGTGAAAATCGGCCCGGGCTTCCGATCCACTAAGCCCAAAGCCCCAAGGCCCAAGCCCCATGCCCGCAGAAATCACCATGCCTCAGCTTTCGGACACGATGACCGAAGGCACTCTCGTCAAGTGGCTGAAAAAAGAAGGCGACAAGGTCAAGGCCGGCGAGATCGTCGCCGAGGTCGAAACCGACAAAGCCACCATGGAAATGGAGAGCTTTGAGTCAGGCACGATCGCATCGATTCTGGTTCCCGAAGGCGGCAAAGCCGCAGTCGGCGCCGCAATCGCGCTGGTCGCGACGACGGGCGAAAAACCAGAAGACATCAAGAAAACCGGTGCCGGCGCTCCTGCGACAAAACCTCCAGCGCCGAAAGAACCCGAGGCTGAAACCGAACGTGCCGAAAACGGCGAGGCCGAAGGCCCGACTCAGGACGCGCACAAGGACGGGTCGCACGCGACAAGCGAAGTCGCTTCGTCGCTAGATGCCACGCCGCCGTCGCACGATGACGATCGGGTCAAAGCCTCTCCCTTGGCGCGTCGGATAGCCAAGGATATGGGCGTCGATTTGAACACAATCAAAGGCTCCGGGCCCGGCGGGCGTATCGTCCAAGCCGATGTGCTGGCGGCAAAAGATAAGGCCGGGCATGCCAGTTCGGGGGCGGGCAAATCCGCGACCCTCACGACACCCTCGCTCCCCTCGCGGGTTGCATCAGGTCAGACCGAAAAGATCACGCTCAACAAGATGCGGCAGACGATTGCCAATCGTTTGCAGTTGAGCAAGCAGACCATCCCGCACTTCTACGAGACGATCGACATCGACATGACCGCCGCCACCGAGCTGCGAAAGAAGTTGCTGGAGATGTACGAGAAGAAAGAGGGCGTTCGCATTTCCATCGGCGACATCATCGCCAAAGCCGTCGCCTGTGCGCTCAAGAGCGTGCCGCAGATGAATAGCACGTATGATGACAAAACCAGCACCGTCACCCGCTTTGGCGATGTCAATCTCGGCATGGCCGTCGCGCTGCCCGATGGGTTGATCGTGCCGGTTCTGCGCAATATCGACCAGATGGGTTTCAAGGAAATCCGCGTCAAAAGTGCCGATCTGGTCGATCGTGCCCGGGCGCAGAAGCTTAAGCGTGAAGAGATGAGCGGCGCGACGTTTACGGTCAGCAATCTGGGGTTGATGGGCATTCGCGAGTTCTCTGCGATCGTCAATCCGCCGGAAGTGGGGATTCTGGCGATCGGTGCCAGTGTCGATCGGGCGGTGGTGGTCGACGGACAACTGGCGGTGCGGAATCAGATGACCGTCACACTCAGTTGCGATCACCGCGTGATCGACGGCGCGGTGGCGGCGCAGTTTTTGGTGTCGCTGAAGAATTACCTGGAAGTCCCGGCGTTGATGTTGATGTAGGAAATTTTGGGCTTAGGGATTGGGACTTCGGGCTTGGTGAATAGACCAATGCTCGGCCACCATTTCACTAAGCCCCAGGCCCCAAGCCCAAAGCCCTAATTATGCCCGCAGAAATCACCATGCCTCAGCTTTCGGACACCATGACCGAGGGCACGATCGTCAAATGGCTCAAAAAAGAAGGCGACAAAGTCAAGGCCGGGGAGATCGTCGCCGAGGTCGAGACCGACAAGGCGACGATGGAGATGGAGTCGTTCGAGGCGGGCACGGTCGCGGCGATCCTGATTAAGGAAGGCGACAAAGCCCCCGTCGGTGCCGCGATCG
>JBGSMH010000063.1:0-5781 GCA_041740275.1 Phycisphaerae bacterium | reverse complement strand
TATGCGCGATGTGGCTGCTCAGCAAGAAGCCCGGCGGGATCGCGGTGACCAACCTCTCGACCAGCCGAATGCTTGATGACGTCGCCCGCCGCTACAACGGGCGGGTCATCCGCACGCCGGTGGGAGAGGCCAACGTCGTGGACACGATGATCCGCGAGCAAGCCGTCGTCGGCGGCGAAGGCAATGGCGGGATCATCGACCTGCGAATCGTGCCCGGCCGCGACTCGCTGGTCGGCATGGCGTATGTCCTGCAACTGATGGCCTCGACCGGCAAGAAATTGTCAGAACTGGTCGCCGACATCCCGCGCTATCAGATCGTCAAGACCAAGTTTGAGTGTCGCCGTGAAGACGCCAACCGCGCTGTCGAGGCGATCAAGGCGAAGTTCGCGTCCGAGAAAATCGACGTGCAGGACGGGATTCGCATCGATTGGGACGACGCCTGGGTCCATGCCCGGCCAAGCAATACCGAGCCGATCATGCGGATCATCGCCGAAGCCCCCACCCGACAATCCGCCGACCAGAAGGTCGCGGCGTTGCAGGAAGTGGTCAAGACAGTCCTGTAATGCGTCGATGAATACTTGACCACGAAGGCGCGAAGAACGCGAAAATAACACGAAGGGAAACTAAAGCATTTACTTCGTGATTCCTTCGCGTACTTCGCGCCTTCGTGGTTGATCTTTTTTTTGGAGAGATGATGGAAGTTGTCAGCCTCGCTATTCCAGACGTGAAGTTGATTACCGCCAAGAAGTTTGGCGATCATCGTGGGTTTTTCATCGAGACCTTCTCACGTCAAAAACTCGCGCCGCACGGCATGGATTTCGAGTTCGTGCAGGACAATCACTCCATGAGCGCCGCCGTCGGGACGGTGCGGGCGTTGCACTATCAGTTGCCGCCTTTTGCGCAGGGAAAGTTGATCCGCGTGCTCAAAGGCGCGGTGCTGGATGTCGCGATGGACATCCGGCGCGGCTCGCCGACGTTCGGAAAGTTTGTCGCCGAGGTGTTGAGTGCGGACAACGCGAAAATGATGTGGGTTCCGATCGGGTTTGCCCACGGATTTGAGACGCTCGAACCCAATACCGAAGTGGCGTACAAGGTCACCAGCTATTACGCCCCCACCCACGAACGCGGCATCCGCTGGAACGACCCGTCGATTGGCATCCCGTGGAAAACCGCCGAAGCGAACGCCACCCTCAGCGCCAAAGACAAGATCGCCCCCCTGCTCGTGGACGCGACCGAACTGTTCTGACAAATCCATTGCTCCCGCCTTCCAGGCTGTTATCCTGAAACGGCCAATTGAAGGGAGCCCGTGTCGCTGAATCCGCACCTATCGATCGTTTTGTCCGCGCTGACGCTGCTGGCCGGGTGTGAATCATCGCGTAAATCGACGACACAGATCGCCGACCCGATCGTCGCACTCCCACCCGCCGTGAGACCAGAGCAGGTGCATCGGGTATCGACCGCGGTCCCGTTCCCGCGCGGATTGGTGATGAAGGATGGCAAACTTTACGCACTGGCGCGCGGCCGCGTGCGAGAATCGGGCGGGGTGGACGCGGCGATCGACGATCAGGCAGGCACGATCTTTGCTATCGATCCAAACATCAGCCAACCCGTCGCCCTCGATGCCCCGATTAGCGAGGCCGTCCGCACCAACGGCGTCGTCTTTGCCGCCCCGACGTCGCCGCCTTTTGTGCTGTTCGATCGCACCCGCACGGATGCCGTTCGCGACCGCGAGACCGATCGGCCCTACTGCGGGCTTCGCTTCGACCCAACGACACAGAACTTCTTCCTCTGCGCGTTCAGTGGCATCGACAAACCCAAAGGCAAGGGCAGCACGTTTAGCAAGAATCTGACTGACGCGGTTTTTCGCTACGATACGCGATCCAAGAAGTGGTATGTGATCGAGCAGCACAATATCGAAAAAGGCGGGCTTTATCCGCACCAAGATCCCGCGTCCAATCCACCGCCGCACGGGTGGCTGAATGGGCCGGACAACTGCCTGGTGGTCGGCCAGTGGTTGTATGCGGTCGCCAAGGACAACAACCTGCTGGTTCGCTATGACCTGAGCGAAATCGCCAAGAACCCCGACGCCCCACCGCCGCCGAGCGAGGTGGTGCTGGATGACAAGCTGCTGATCGAAGGCGCGGGTCTGCAATCGTTCTCCGGCCACTCGATGCTCGCCTATCACGATGGGTTTCTCTACGTCGGCTATCGCACCAGCAGCGTGATCGTACGTTTTTCCATCAATCCCGACGGCTCGACCCCCAAAGTGGTCGTCGGCCAAGTCGTCGCAAGGTTCGACCCATACGACGCCAAAACCCGCAAGAGTGCCAACCTCACCGACATGGTCTTCGGACCCGAAGGCGATCTGTACGTCGTCAGCGCCCAACCGGCCCGCGTCTATCGTTTCCGACCCGATCCCGCCCGTCCGTTTGATGGTCGTACGGGTGCCGCACCGGCGTGGGCAGAGATGGCAAAGCTGACCAACAATCCCAAGATGAAAAGCGAGAATCTGCTCGTGGACGACATCGGCAGAGTGTTTGTTACCTCAGGTGATGCATACGACTTTCAATACGGTGCTGGCGGGACAATCTACCGCATCGATCCACCGGCCGAGGAGCCCGAATAGTGAGCAAAATCGCATTTTCGCTCTGATCGCCTAGAATGTCGGATATGAGCGAAAAGACTTTTGATTTGATCGTCATCGGGGCCGGGCCGGGCGGGTATGTTTGCGCCATCAAGGCGGCGCAACTGGGCCTGACCACCGCCTGCGTCGAACGCGAATATCTCGGCGGGACCTGCCTCAACGTCGGCTGCATCCCATCCAAAGCACTGCTCGATTCGTCCGCAAAGTATCACCAAGCCAAGACCAAGTTCGCCAAGCACGGCATCGACGTCGGCGAGATCAAGCTCGACCTCAAAACCATGATCGCCCGCAAAGACGGCGTGGTCAAAGCCCTCACCGGCGGCGTGGGGATGCTCTTCAAAAAGAACAAAATCGAACACCTGCGCGGCCAGGGCGTCATCACCTCGCCGGGTAAGGTGCAGGTGATCGCCTCCGATGGATCGACCGTCGAATATCGCGCTCGCAACATCGTCATCGCCACCGGATCAACCCCGTCCCAAGTGCCATCGCTCCCGTTTGACGGCAAGAACATTCTCTCCTCGACCGAAATACTCAACCTCACCGAAAAGCCCGAGAAGCTGATCGTCGTGGGCGGCGGATACATCGGGGTGGAGATGAGCAGCGTCTGGGCGCGCCTCGGCACACAGGTGCAGGTGATCGAGTTTCTCGATGGCATCCTGCCCGTATCGGATCGTGAGATGGCGTCGGCGTTGCAGCGGTCGCTTGAGAAACAGGGGATGAAGTTCCGCTTCAACACCGCCGCCGACGGGTTCAAGGTCGAGGGGGGCAAGGTCAAGTTGTCGTGGAAGAGCAAAGACGGCAAGGAATCCGGCGTCGAAGAGGCCGACAAGGTGCTGGTCTGCGTCGGCCGCAAGCCCGTCATCGACGGACTGGGATTGGACAAAATCGGCGTGGCGATCGACAAACGCGGGTTCGTTGTCGTTGATGAACATTTCAAAACCAACATCGAAGGCATCCACGCGATCGGCGACGTGATCGGCGGGATCATGCTGGCACACAAAGCCGAGGAAGAAGGCGTTGCGCTGGCAGAAATGCTGGCAGGCAAAGCCGGACATGTGAATTACGCGACCTGCCCCGCGGTCGTCTACACGCACCCCGAGCTGGCATCGGTCGGCAAGACCGAAGAAGAACTCAAGGCCGCAGGGGTCGAATACAAAGTCGGCAAGTTTAACGTCATCGCCAATGGCCGAGCCCGCGGGATGGATGAGACCGAAGGTTTCTTCAAGGTGCTGGCCGACAAAAAGACGGATCGCATCCTGGGTGTTCATATCCTCGCCGCCCACGCCAGCGACGTGATTTGCGAAGCCGTCACAGCGATGGAGTTCCACGCCTCAGCCGAAGATCTGGCACGCACCTTCCACGCCCACCCGACAATGGCCGAGTGCCTGAAGGAAGCCGCGATGGCGGTCGATGGGGCGCAGATCCACAGTTGAGTCGTTTGGGTGCCATCGCGGCGCAGTGGACGCGCTATACGCGCGGCTTGGCGTGACCGTTGCTGGTCGTTTCGCCTGTCTCCATTTGCTGCTTGAATCGACGCAGATCGTCGCGGATTTGGGTGGCCGGTTCTTCGCCAAAGAGCTTGGCGACGACCGATCCGATCTTCCCGCCCGGGGGGATGTATTCGAGGGTCACGCGCACTTCGGTCCCACGGTTGTTTTCGTGTTCGACAAACCGCACCGACCCGGTACTGGAAACCGTCGCGTCGGCCGTGCTGCGCCAGGCGATCAGCTTGCCATCGATCTCATTGATGATCTCGGCATCCCACTCGACGCTGAATCCCAGCGGGGCTTTGGCGACCCAGTGCGATCGCTTGTCGTCGATGACTCTCACTTCCTTGAGATGACGCATCACCTGCGGCAGGTTTTCAAACGAACGCCAGAAGGCGAACAGTTCGCTGGCGGGTTTATTGACCATGATCGTCTCTTCGACGTGGATTCCGTGTTTGGAATAGTCGCTCGCCTTGGTGGGCGAACCGCCGCCTTCGGACGACTTGGCGGTGTTGATGCCAAGCGATTTGTAGAGGGCGCAATTGCCTTTGAGCCCGCGATAGATCATCGCAGCACTTGCGCCGCCCAGCAGCAACCCGCGAAGGCTGATCGGCTTGGTCAACGCCAGCACCGCCAGCGTCGCACCGACCGCCAGCGACACGTCGCGTTCGATCCGGCCGACGTTTACGCTCGAATCATCCGCGTCCCTGGGTGACGCTTTGCCGTATTCCCGAGACACTTTTGGATCGGCATTAAACAGTTCCCGCGAGGCTATAGTTGCGGCTTGGGTAATCGAATCATCAGCAGACTGTGAGGCACTTTGATTGGCGGACATAACAAACTCCATTTCATAGACAAATTGATCGCACAACACCTGATGCGCGGCATCAATGATGGTGCGATGTAAACACTGTTGGATCATTGGCACGCACCGCACGCCAGGCGCATCGGTGAAAGTATGAGTCTGAGGTAGGGGAATCAGATCAAGAAAGGCGTCGGGCGATGACGATGGTCTGATCGTCCTTCAATTCCCCGCCGCCCGACCAGGTGCGGACAATCAGGCGGAGGTGTTCGATCTGCTGGCTGGCGGGTTGACCGGCCTGGGAGCGGAGCGCGGCACGGAGTCGATCGATTCCTAATAGCTCGCCGCTGCGCGATGGGGCCTCGAAGATGCCGTCCGACAGGAGCACCAATTGCCCGCCGGGTGCCAGTTGCAGCGGCGGGATCGGCTCGACCGAATCGGACGAATCGATCACCAGCGGCAAGCCAGATGCGATCATCTCCTGCAGCGGCGCGTCGGCATCCGGCGAAAACAGCAGCGGCCCGTGCCCCGCCGATGCCATTTCGATCGTGCCGTCTGAAGACAAGTACGCCAGCACCGCAGTAACGAACCGTTGTGGCGAGAGATCCTCTGCCAATCGGGCGTTGACGCGATTGAGCACCTGGGCAGGCGACACACCGGGTTCTGCCAGCGCGCGCACCAGAGACCGCACCTGCGCCACGACCATCGCCGGTGCCATGCCGTGCCCGGCGGCGTCGGCGACCAGCATTGCCATCCGCCCATCGGACAATTTCCACAGGTCGTAACAATCCCCGCCCGTGATCGACGCCGGAACGCTCCACCCCGCAACGTCGAGGGACATGACGGCC
>JBGSMH010000062.1:0-4384 GCA_041740275.1 Phycisphaerae bacterium | reverse complement strand
AGAAACATAGCGATTGTCGGTCTTTGCATTTTACTGCCCACTGCCCACTGCCTACTGCCCACTATTGACTGCCCACTGCCTACTAAAACGTAGCTTCAAACGCATCCTTATAATGTTCAATCTGCGGCTCTCGGCCGCTCGGCCAGACGATCGCGATCACATCGAACCGGGCCGGTGGTTGGGGAAAGCCGAATCGGCTGAGATAAGCGGTGGCGGCCTTGGTGATCTGGTGCTGCTTTTCGGCGTTGACCTGATCTTCCGGGCGTGGCTCGCTGGATTCGCGGGTTTTGACCTCGACAAAGACCAACACACGGCCATCCCGCGCGACAATATCGATCTCCCCGACTTTGGTATTGAAGTTCCGCTGCAACACCTTGTAGCCCAGCGACGTCAGGTACTTCGCCGCCATATTTTCCCCGCGCTCGCCGAGCGGATCGTTGGCGGCGGGGGCTTTGTCGCCCAGAAGTTTGTTCAGTAACGAACGCAGCATCGGTTGAAAATATACAAGCAAAACCGCAGATCACGCGAATCGCACAGTTGAAAAATCTTCAATCTGCGAAACCCGCGTGATCTGCGGTTCGTTTGGGTTTTTGGATCGACGAGGGCGCGATTAAGCGCCGGCCAATGCGGGTTCTGATTCCGCAGCGGTTTTGCCCTTGGCGGGCTTCTCGGTTTTCTCGGTCTTCTTGATGATCTTCTTTTCGTGCAGGCGGGTCGACTTGCCGACGCGATCACGCAGGTAGAACAGTTTGGCGCGGCGGGTCTCGCCGGTACGCTTGATCGCGACCTTCTCGATCATCGGCGAATGGATCGGGAAAGCACGCTCGACGCCTTCATTGGCGACAATGCGACGCACCGTGAAAAACTGGTTCGTCCCGCGACCCTTGATCATGATCACCGTGCCGTTGAACACCTGCACGCGCTCCTTGCCGCCTTCGACGATTCGGCAGTGAACGTCCACAGTGTCGCCCACGTTGACCACGGGCTTTTCGGCCTTGAGGCTCGATTTTTCGGCGATATCCAGCAGCTTGTTACGCATGTCAGTCTCCGGTCAGTCTGTCAAACGCACCGCAACGCGGCACGACTATTTTTTCTTCAGCCACTTCTCCCACAAGTCCGCACGCTTGGTCTGCGTCTGGATCTTGCGTTGTTCCAGACGCCAGGACGCGATCTTCGCGTGGTCGCCTGAGAACAGCACGTCCGGGACGTTCATGTCCCGAAACGCTCGAGGCCGAGTGAATTGCGGGTATTCCAGCAATCCGTCGGCAAAACTTTCGTCTTCCGCGCCCGATTCGTGTCCGAGTGCTCCGGGGAGCAGCCGCACGACCGAGTCGATCAAAACCATCGCCGCCAGCTCGCCACCGGACAGGATGTAGTCGCCGATGCTTACTTCCATCGGCGATAGGCCTTGGATGATTCGTTCATCAAAGCCCTCGTAGTGCCCCGCGATCAGCAGCAGCCGGTCGCGTTTTGCCAGATCCTCGCACAGCGACTGATCCAGCACCCGTCCCTGGGGAGTCAGGATGATCCGTGTCGCCTGACGCGGGTCTAGTGCTTCGACATGTTCGACCGCATCGAACATCGTCTGGCACATCATCACCATTCCCGGCCCGCCGCCGAAAGGTCGATCATCGACCGAACGGTGCTTATCAACCGAGAAGTCGCGGATATTGGTGTGATGATACGACACCAACCCTTTGAACGCCGCCCGTTTCGGGATGCTGATGCCGAGCACGGCGTCAAACATTTCCGGGAAGAGGCTGAGGGTATCGATCCGCAGGGGCATGAGTCGTTGAGAGTTGATCGCTTTGGGTTGATGGGAGGGGAAGTTATCCCGATCCTACCGACCCGTGACGATCAACCCATCCCTCACGCCTTTGCTTCTTCCACTTTGGGCTTGGGCTTGCCGGGCTTGGGCAAGCGAAGCTGCTTGTGTTCGATCCCGTTCTTTTTCAGGATGCTGGAGACGGTCTCGGAGGGAACGGCACCCTGATCGAGCCAGTACCGGCACCGATCGAGATCGGCCTTGAACTGTTTGTCTTTGTCTAGTTCGCACGGGTCGTAGTACCCGAGCTGTTCGATCACCCGGCCATCGCGGGGCGAGCGCGAATCGACCGCGCTGAGGCGGAAAAACGCCTTGTGCGAACGGCCCATCCGGTTAAATCGCAACTTCACTGCCATCGTCTTTGCTCCAATATCTGCAAACTGTAGAGAATTGGCCAATATAGCGTCTGCTGGTCGATTCGCAAGTATTGTTTCGATCGCGTGAAAACGGATTGCGTTTTTAGCCGAAGATGGACGCAGATGAATTCGGATAGAACGTCATGAGCCGGTGCCTTTGGTAGTCGTAAGTCATTGACTGAACAGCGTTTCGGGCGACGAAAACGTCTGAGAACTTGATTTCTGTTGATCCGGGCCTGATTTTCCGGACAATCTGGCGCCGGAAGGCTGGGATCGACATGTCGGCACAATATTACTTCTCGCATGACGGCAAAAATCAGCACGGCCCGGTGTCTCTGGACGATTTGCGACAGTCCGGGGTGACACTCTCGACCACGGTCTGGCGCGACGGGATGCCCGGCTGGGCACCGGCGCGGGATGTGCCAGAGGTGGCCAAGATTTTGACGACTTGGGAAGACACCGCCACTCAATCCGCACCCGTCCAACCCATCCAATCCGACGCACCCGTTTCGCAACAGGAATATGTCCCACAACCCGCCCCACAACCCGTGGCGTATCAACACCCGCAGGGGTACGCAAATATGCGCCCGCAAAACGGGCTGGCGGTCGCGAGCATGATCCTGGGCATCATCAGCATCCCCGCGATGTGCGGCTATTTTGTTGGCGGGCTGTTTCCGGGGATTCTGGCGATCATCTTCGGGCACATCGCCCGCGGACAAATCCGCCGAGACCAATCCACCGGCGACGGAATGGCGGTCGCGGGACTGGTCATGGGCTATATCTCCGCATGCGTCGGCTTGATCGGCATCATAATCCTGATCCTTTTTTTCATCGGAATGATCGCCTCCGCCTCCGGTGGCGGTCGAGGTGGGTTCTAACCAGATGCCCTGAAGAATCTTGGCAGCACGCACCACCGATTTCTTCGTGCTTCCTTCGTGACATCTTCGCTACTTCGTGAGCTCCGCGAATTGCTGACAGGAATATCAGCAGACCTCGAAAGCGAGCGAAGTCTCGGCTGTGTTGATCCGCAGGGAGAATTATCGACAATCCTGTTTCGCCCGTACCGGCGTGATTTGCCTTCATCTATGCGACAACCCCTCACCACCGTTCGATCCGCCGTTGTCAAACTGGGCACGCAGGTTTTGTCTGATGCCGCGAAGCGGCTGGACACGGCGTTTTTGCAGCGAATCGCCGATCAGGTCGCGATCCTGCGGGCGCGAAAGATCAATATCACATTGGTCAGTTCCGGTGCGGTGGGCGCTGGGATGAGTCAACTGGGCCTGAGCAAACGCCCGACCGATCTTCCGCAACTGCAGGCGGTAGCGGCGGTGGGTCAACGGCGATTGATGGATGCCTGGGCGACCGCGTTTGAGCCGCACAAACTGCATGTCGCTCAAGTGCTGCTGACGCGCGAAGACATCGACAAGCGCAAGCGTTTTCTCAATCTTCGCAACACGATTCATGCCGCCCACGCGCTGGGGGCGATCCCGATCATCAATGAGAACGACACGATCAGCACGGACGAAATCGTACGGATCAGCTTCGGCGACAACGATATCCTCGCGGCCAATGTCGCGTGTGCGTTGCGGGCGGAGTTACTGGTGTTGCTGAGTAACGTCGATGGCGTGCTTGACGGGGACGGCAAGCCGGTGCGATCGGTCGAAAAGCCCGAAGACGCCGCCAAACTGGTGCGCACGGACAAAAGCGCGATGGGCAAAGGCGGAATGGACAGCAAGCTGGAGGCCGCCCATTTGATGACGCGGGGCGGGGAGATGCTGGTCGTCGCCAATGGTCGGACCGACAATATCCTCGTTCGTCTGTTTGATGCCGAACCGTTGGGCACGCTCTTTTTGCCGCGTCGTCGCGATCGCAGCAGCAGCCGGGCGCGGTGGATCGGTGCGGCTCGGCCCAACGGGCGGATCATCGTTGATGACGGGGCCGCCAAAGCGATCGTCGAACGCAACGTCTCGCTGTTGCCCGCAGGCATCGCAAAAATCGACGGGGATTTTGAAAAAGGCGATGTCGTCGTGATCGAATCGGCCGACGGCAGAAAGCTGGCACATGGATTGACCAACTATGCCGCCATCGATTTGGTGCAAATCCGCGGGAAAAAGTCTGCCGAGGTTCGCTCAATCCTCAAAGAGCGGGCATACGATGAAGTGGTACACCGGGACAACCTGGTGAAGTTGGTGTGATCAAACGG
>JBGSMH010000061.1:0-9471 GCA_041740275.1 Phycisphaerae bacterium | reverse complement strand
GGTCTTTGCCGCTGGCGATGGCTTTGTCGAGTGAGTCGGCCATGAAGTCCAGCGACTCGGCGATGATAGTGTTCAACACCGTGTTGGGTCCGGAGATATTGGCCGAGCTACCGACGGCGCGGAACTCAAACTTGTTACCGGTGAAGGCAAAAGGCGAGGTGCGGTTACGGTCGCCGGAGTCTTTGGGGAACTCGGGCAGGACCGACGCCCCGGTCTTGAACAACCCGCCGGACTTGGTGGACTTGGCGCCACCTTTCTCGATCTGGTTGTAGATGTCGGTGAGCATGTCGCCGAGGAAGATCGAGATAATCGCCGGCGGGGCTTCGTTGGCACCCAGACGGTGATCGTTGTGGGCCGACGCGATCGACAGACGCAAAATCTCCGCCCATTTGTTGACGGCACGGATGACGGCGGTGCAGAAGACGAGGAACTTGAGATTCTCGTGGGTGTTGTTGCCCGGTTCGAGCAGGTTCTCGCTTTCGGTGCCGATCGACCAGTTGTTGTGTTTGCCCGATCCGTTGATGCCAGCGAAAGGCTTTTCGTGTTGCAGGCAGACCAGGCCGTATTTGTCGGCGGTCTTGCGGAGGATTTCCATCGTCAGGTTCTGATGGTCGACCGCCAAATTGCTGCCTTCGTAGGTCGGGGCGATTTCGTACTGGCTGGGTGCCACTTCGTTGTGACGCGTCTTGACCGGAATGCCGAGCTTAAAGAGTTCGGCTTCGCAATCGCTCATGTAAGCGAGCACGCGTTCGGGGATCGTGCCGAAATACTGATCTTCCAGTTCCTGACCCTTTGGCGGCGGGCAGCCGAAAAGGGTGCGGCCGCAGGCGATCAGGTCGGGACGGGCGTAGTAGAAGTTCTTGTCGATCAGGAAATATTCCTGCTCCGGCCCGACGGTGGTGAAGACACGCGCGGGTGCTTCGCCGAAGAGCTTGAGGACGCGCTTGGCGCTTTTTTCGATGACGTCCATCGACTTGAGCAGCGGGGTCTTCTTATCGAGTGCCTCGCCGGTCCAGGAGAGGAACGCGGTGGGGATGACCAGAGTCGCGCCGTTGGGGTTTTCGACGATGTAAGCGGGCGAGCTGGGGTCCCAGGTGGTATAGCCGCGTGCTTCAAAGGTGGCACGGAGGCCGCCAGAGGGGAACGAGGATGCGTCGGGTTCGCCTTGGGTCAGTTCCTTGCCGCTGAACAGCGCGATCGCGTCGCCGGCGTCAGTGGGGCTGACGAAGGTGTCGTGCTTCTCAGCGGTGGTGCCGGTCATGGGCTGGAACAGGTGCGTGTAGTGGGTCGCGCCCTTATCGACCGCCCAATCCTTCATGGCGGCGGCGACGGTATCGGCGATGCTCGGATCGAGCGGTGCGCCCTTGTGAATGGTCTCCTGCAGTTTCTTGAAGATCGGCTTGGGCAGGCGTTGTTTCTGCACCTGCTCATTGAACACATTGATGCCGAACAAATCTTTGACGTGGGTCTTCTTGAAGTCGAGATTGTTCAGCTTGTGTCGGGTCGAGACGATCGCGGCGACTGCGGCTTGGCGTGCGTTGGCCATGGGGCGAAACTCCGATTCGGTCGTTAAGACCGTGAAAAAGTTATGAACACCTTCGTTCGCTTGTCCTTTTTAGGCGACCGAGGGAGCGCGGGTTGCGTATCATGAGGATGACAACCAGTGTTGTCAAAACCGGCCTTGTTACGTCAACATCATCCGCCTAATCGGTTTGCATGCAAATTGCGTGCGAGATCGATAAAGGCGTCCGGTCGGGCGAGAACTGCCGCAATATCAAGCAGCAGCGGCTTTTGTGGATTTGAGTGCTTAAAAGTTGGGCGATCGCTCAATCGCCGCAAGTTTTTAGAAAAAACGCCGGTAAGACGGCGGTGTTTGGTGCCGTCTCCTATTGCATGGAGCGTCAGATGGTCAGGCGTTCTGTGGATAAACTAGACGTTCCACCTAGCGCGAGTGTATGATTTATGCTTGTCAAGCGGTCGGACCTGCGGCTAATCGTCGCGGAAGGTGCGAAATTGTCGCACTTTTTGCTTCGAGACTGTCTGTCTATCGGGTAAACCCCAGTAATCCTTTGTCAAGCCTTGAACATTACGGTGTAATTAATGATGCGTCATTGTCTCGAACAGCTCGAATCTCGCCAGTTGCTCGCCAGCTCGGTTGGGGGCTTGCCGGTCAACATCATCGGGCAAACGCCCGGTTTGATGGCATCGGCCAACCCGGTCAGCACGGGTTTGACAGTTGATAGCGTCAACGAGGCTAATCCGCTGTCCCAAGCCAACCTCGACACCAAGATTAACCTCGAAATCACGCTTGGCTCAGGCGGGGGGGTCAAAGAGACCTCGCTGTTGCGCGCCCAACTGGCGCTCTACGAAAACGCGACCTATGTCGATTCGACGACCCCGCGTGTTGAAACCAACCGCGTTATCACATCGGGTGGCGGCGATACGTTGACCATCAAGGCGATAGAAAATCTCAAGCCCAACACCGTTTATCGCGTCATACTCAATGGCCGGAACGATCTTCCCAAGATCACCGACATCGCCGGCAATCCGTTTGCTACCGCCACCTACTTTTTCACGACCGGCACCTTTTTCAATCAGGGTGATCCGGACATCAAGTTCAGCAATCAGACGGTCGTGACCAAGACGACCAACGGCGCGTTCTCCGCCATCACGATCGGGCCAGACAACCGACTCTATGCCGCGACGCTCGAAGGGTTTATCTATCGTTACGACATCAACCCCAGCACCGGAACGCTAAGTAACGAGCAGATCTACAGCATCGTTCGCACCAACAACGGCGGGGCGCGGTTCATCACCGGCATCGTTGTGGACCCGCGTTCGACCGACGTCAACAACCCGGTTCTATGGGTCAGTCACGGGCAGGCCAAGTTCGGCGACACCGCCCAACAGTATGCCGACAATCACACCGGCAAGATCAGCCGTCTGTACGGGAACAATTTGTCCACCTATGAGGATGTGATCATCAACATCCCGCGGTCGGTCAAAGATCACCTGAATAATCAGATCGTCTTCGATCCGATCAAGCGAAACCTCTATTTCCTCATCCCCAGTCATTCGGCGATGGGCCGGGCGGATACGACGTGGGGCAACCGAGCCGAAGAGATCTCCACTGCCGCGCTCTTTCGACTGCAATTACAGACACGTGGCAGTCGTGTTGGCATCGAAGACTGGCTTGCCTCGGCCGGGCCGATCAACCTCGATCCGGCCTCGTCGCGACCGTACAACTTTTTCAAGGGCAATAATCCCCTGCGTTTCTATGCCACCGGCATCCGAAATGCCTACGACATGGTGTGGCACAGCAACGGCAAGCTGTACATGCCGATCAACAGCTCGGCGGCGGGGGGCAACACGCCGGACGACCCGGCCACGCCCGTATCAGAATCCGTCACGGGTGTTGAGCAATCCATCGACGATTACCTGCTCGATATCGTTGAAGCCGGATACTACGGACAGCCCAATCCGGCGCGTGGGCAGTATATTCTTAACGGGGGCAATCCGACCGCAGGTGTGGGAAACGATCCGGCGGAAATCCGCGATTACCCGCCGGGGACGTTGCCCGATCCGACTTATCGCGGGATTGCTTACAACTTCGGCGCTCACGAATCTCCGAATGGCGTGATCGAATACAAGTCCGATGCGTTCGGGGGCGTACTCAAAGGGCAATTGGTTGTCGCTCGCTATGCGGGGGGTGCGGACTTGGTCTTCCTGAAGCCCAATTCCGACGGCACTTTTGACCAGGATACCGCCGCTACGATCGGGACAACGGGCGTTAAGAATATGCCCAGTGTTCTGGACGTGATTGAGGACACGCGAAACGGGAATCTCTATACGATCACGTTGGATGATGCGTTTGCCAATAACGGGACCATCCGTCTACACCGGCCGCTCGCAGGGCAGGCCAGTCAGAGCGCAACAAAGATCTCGATGTACGCAGTGCCGGGCGATCCGGCGGGCGCGTCCAACAGTGTCGTGATCACCAATACCGACCCGACCTACACGCTGAACATCGATGTTTCGGCGACGCGGTTTACCGGCCTGGATCGGCGAAGCTTTGTCGTCACCGATTTCCCGACCAGCGATGTTCGATTACGGCCGGGCGAGTCGCGTACGTTCACCGTACGATATGTTGCCCGGGCGGGCGAAACGCAAACGCGATTCGGGAATCTGGCGATCGCGACCGATGACCCGGACGGACGTTATTCGACGGTCGTGCAGTTGCGTGGATTCCTGCAAACCCCGCCCCTATCGTTTGTGCGTTCCCCCGCGACGACGCCACTGGAACCTTCGTCGGTGGGCAAGAGCGTCTTTGGCGTGGACCTGATCGATGAGCGTGAGTTGGGGTCGTTGTTGGTTTGATTGATGCTGGTTGTGGTTTTTACATGGGAATTACGATGCAATCGAAGTTTTGTCTTGAGACGTTGGAATGCCGGAAGTTGCTGTCAGGCAGCCCGGTGAGTGCCACTATAATTGGTGAAACCGCCGGAGCGGTCGCCTCGGCGCGAGCCAGGGTGACTGCTGCACCGCAAATCAGCATCACCCAGCGGACGATGTATTTCAATGCGATTCATGGCGAGTCCAACACCCAGGTGTTGCGTATCACGAACAACGGCAACGCCAATCTCGATTTGAAGGATGGCTCGGTCGTTCTCGCAGGTTCTGCACGCAAGCTCTTTTCGGTCGATTTCCCGGCCGGTGGCTTTTCAATCAAGCCGGGTCGTCGGTTGGATTTGAATGTCACGTTTAATTCGCCAGCGGGTACGACGCAGGTGCAGGTCGCCCGATTGGCGATCGTGACCAACGATCCGTCGATGCCTTCTGTCACGGTTGGGCTTCGCGGACTGCCGACCGCAGGCATCGGAGGAAACCTTGAGCCATCGTTGCAGCGCGTGCTCGAAACGTTTGGACTGCAAATTAATGTCGGCGATGCGACCCCAGATGAATATCAGCTCGGAACGCCCGTGGCCGGCAACGATGAAGTGCTCGGCATGCAGCAGTTGGTTAAGGCCGGCACCGGCCCGGTTTCGATCCGTCCTCTGGCGGTTTTTGGAACCGACAATGGTCCCGCTGTTCGGGTCGGATATTACACCCCCGGCGATCCCAATTCGGCAAAGCAATTGTGGTATGTCCCGCGCGAAGATGCCCAGTCGGTCAACCCCAAAGTCTACGGACAAACTCTGATTGATCCCGGTAACAGTGCGTTCTCTCTGTTCGCCGAGTTTCCGGGCTTCACCAACGGCAACGGGGATCGTCGAAACGTCTATGCAGAGGACGGGCTCAACAGCATATGGGAACCAAGCAACAGCGCACTGCACAAGGTCCGCTTTTATCCTCTGATCGACCAAAACGGGAACCGCGCAGCCGATACCTACGTGGTGGCGGTTGAAGAATACACGGCTGAGTACGATGTGCAGGACGTGGTGTTTGTGGTCACGAACGTAAAGCCCGTTGAAGCACAGGTGCCGACGATCTCGGTCCAGCCAATCATGCAGGCACCGGGTTCGCCAAATGTCGTGTTTAACAAGGTCGAGATTCCCAACGAGGTCGCACCCAATCACACCAAACTGACGAGCGTCGTGCGTGTCCGCAATACCGGAAATGCGCCGATGACGGTCACTTTCGGCGTCTCGGGTAACTTCGTGATCGACAAAAACGGGGGCACTAATGTTGTCATGCAGCCCGGTGCGGTGCGCGATGTGAACCTTCGATTTGTCGCTGTCAGTGGCGCGGTCCACACGGGCGCATTGACCATCACCAGCAACGACCCCAACCGATCGGTGATTTCCGTCCCGCTGAAGGGGTACTGGCAGCAGTATTCAGAGCAAAACCCGACGACCAAGAGGCAGCTTGAACCACAACTCAAAACCATCGTCAACGATTTGTTTGGGTACACCACGCGCCTGACCGATGTCGGACAGAACCTCAGCACGGTGGGCAAGGTCGCCACCACAGGTGAGGAGATCTTGTCGGCTTACTGGCGAGTTGCCGACGAGAATAGCCCGGCACGCGTGACCACGCTGGCGACATTCAAGTTCCAGGCGGATATCAATAAGCAAGGCGAGTATTTTCCCTCCAATGATGCCGTTGCCTACCACCTGAAGGGTAGCACGCAGGCACGCGGCACCTTCTACACCGCTCGGGGCGACGGCCAATCCGTTCTGCCTCGCAAACAGAGTCCGCTGAGTTCCGTCGCGTCCAGTTCATTCAGGCCGGGCGACGTGCCGTTTGGATTTATCGTTGAACGCGATCAATACAGCGACCCGACTCTCAACCCCGATCGGTCCGGTCGAACCGGGTACGGACATTACATTCGCTTCTGGCCAGCACGTGGTGGGGACGGGATGATCATCCCCAATACCTATATCATGGTGCATGACTACAACCGCGAATTCACCAATTACGATTATCAGGACGGCGTTTATCTCGTTGAGAACATCGTCCCTGAGAACGCAATTAAGTCGCCTTTGACGGTCTTCACCGAGGAAACCAGCCGCGGCGCACGCATCAGCTTTACCAGCCCCGCGACAGGCCCGCGCATCAATGGCTTCCGGGTCTATCGATCCGCAACGGCGGATGGAACGTATCAATTGCTGACTGACACGCCCTTGGCGCGTCGGCCGGTGACGACATTCATCGACGACTCCGTCACGCCCGATCAGACGTTTTACTATCAGATCGTTTCCCTCGGTGCCAACGGTGAGGAAAGCGCTCCGGTGACCGTCAAGATTTGATTCATCACGGGTCGAATACTCCAGCAATGAAGAGAGCCCCGAACATCTGCTCGGGGCTTTTTTCGTGTCAGTTGTGACTTATCGAGGCGTTTACCCTTCGTTTCCACCCAGTTCGCGGTTGCGGAATACCAGCAACCCCACCGCCAGCGCCGCCGTCGCGTAGCAGGCGGCGTACAGCACCGCCAGGCCTGTATTTTGCCACACAAACGCGGTCGATATCAGCTCACCCGGCGATGCCGCATCGGATTGGCCGATAAAGCCGTAGATCGCGTATTTCCGCAGGTCAAAGACTTCCAGAAACGGCAAAACCGTTTCCAGCACCTTGCCCAATCCCACGGTGATCGCACCCTGTTCGCGCACGGCTGAGTCGATAAACCGTGCCAGATTGCCGGCGATATACAGGATAATGACGGTGGGGAGATTGACCACCAGCGAAAACCGCGTCGAGATCGCCACGCTGATCGCACCCAGTACGGAAATCTGCAGCCATGTCAGCAGCAGGCTCGGATACAGCCCGGCCAGATGCGAATACCGAAGCTCCGACAGCCTCGCCAGTTCGCGCTCGTCGATACTGCTGTTACTGATCATGTAATCGCTGGGAATGCGATACCAGGTACACAGGCAAAGCAAGGCGCCCAGCAAGGTGATCGCCAGCAGTGCCGAGCCGATCAGGCCAAGATATTTGCCGACCAGCACTTCCATTCGGCTGACGGGTTTGCTCATGAGCGTCAGCATGGTGCGATCTTCGATCTCTTCATGGATCGCCTTGGAAGTGGCGAACAAGGTCACGATCAGCGTCAGCAGGCCGATGATGTCCAAACCCAGCACCTTGTACATCACCACGTCATCGCCAGCGGTGAGGGTGAAAAAGGGCAGGAACATGAAGATCACCAGCACGGCAGCACCGACGCCCAGCAACAGCGAATAGATCGGCTGGCTGACGGCCTCGAGGAAAGTGTGCTTGGCGAGAACCCAGGTTCGGTACATGTATTGGCGGTCCGGTTCGAGACAAGAAACTTACAGACGGGTAAATGTAGTCCCTAAACCCAATTATTTCCAGTTCCGGCGTCGTCGATCATCACCCGGAAATCGCCAAACGCGGTAAAAATCGACACGGGCGTCGTCGTCCGGTAGCTTGGATCGCCATGCCCGATGCGACCGTCATTGTTGTCGATCATCCCATCATCCGAACCAAATTATCCGAATTGCGGGACCAACAGACCGATCACCGCCGGTTTCGCGATCTGCTCAATGAGATCGCGATGCTGATGACCTATGAGGTGACGCGAGACTTCCCCACGCGTGAAATCGGCGTTCAAACCCCGTTGGAACAAACCACCGGGCATGAACTGGCAAGGCAGGTGACGCTCGTCCCCATTCTCCGCGCCGGGCTGGGTATGAACGATGGCGTGCTGCGAATCCTCACCGATGCACGGGTCGGACACTTGGGGCTGTACCGAAACGAAACGACGCTGGCGCCGGTCCCGTACTACCAAAAATTGCCACCGGCGATTAGTGAGATGCAGGTGCTGGTGATTGACCCAATGCTCGCCACCGGCGGGAGCGCGGTGTCGGCGATCAGCTTTCTCAAGACCGCAGGCGTGAAAAATCTGCGATTCATGTGTCTGGTGGCCGCCCCGGAAGGGATTCGTTCGCTACACGCCACTCACCCCGATGTCCCGATCTACTGTGCCGCGATCGACCGTCAACTCGATTCGCGCGGGTACATCCTCCCGGGCCTCGGTGACGCTGGCGATCGCGTATTTGGCACTTGAGGTCGGCCTTGCGATCAAGCTGCTACTTGGCTTTCACAAACATCGGCTTACCCAGAGGCAAAAGCGTTCGCCCGGCAAGGTCGTTCAGTACTGCTGCCGCCATCATGTACCAGGCGCCGAGGCCGCAGACGATTAGGACATATGCCGCGATCGTGTTGCAGATCGGGTATCCGAAGTGTCCGATGTCCAGCAGGACAAAGCCGACCATCAGTACCGAAAAGGTGAACGCCATCGCCTTGTGAACCATGAATGACCCGACCCACAGGATGGCGCTAAAACCGGTCCAGGCGATCAGGTACCAGCCGACATCGGTGTGCGACGAAACGAACACGCCCATGAGGTTGCATATCCAGATGATGCCCAGCCCGATCCAGAACGCCCCATACGCGACAAACGCGCAATAGCCGAAGTTATTGCCCATCTTCTGTTCCTGGAATCCGGCGATCATCTGGCAGAGCCCGCCAAAGATCAGCCCCATCGCCAGTACCGGGCCGGTGGAACAGAGGCCCAAATTGTGAAGTTGCAGCAATAAAGTCGTCAGCCCAAATCCACCCAGCCCAACGACGGCCGGGTTGCCCAGTTTCTTCGATTCAGTCATGAAGGTCAGATCACTTTCGTTTCGGTCGCTTAGACCACCTCTAGCCCGGTTTGCGGCCAAGTAACGCACATATCCGCAAAACCTTCGGCAGATTAGGGACGCCGACCCGCCCACGCAATGGGGCATGTTGTCGCAGTCTCAGCGGTGCAGGATCGCGGTCCAGCACGAAAAAAGCCCCGAGCGGTGGCTCGGGGCTTCTGATTCAAATTATGTTCCGAAAGTGAGTCGTTAATTACTTCATCTTCGCCGCTTTGGCGCGGACGCTTTCGAGGTCGCCGACGTAGAGGAACGCTTGCTCGGGAAGGTCATCGGCAGCACCGGAAACGATCGCGTCGAAGCTCTTGATCGT
>JBGSMH010000060.1:0-4988 GCA_041740275.1 Phycisphaerae bacterium | reverse complement strand
CTTGATTTTACCAGATCAAACGTCATACTCTCACTTGAGGGAGTTTAGTTAAAGATTTTTCGCAAGTCTGGAGTGAGATTATGCAAGGTACAGCATCAACCGGTTTCTCAACGATCGCAATCGCAATCCTAACGGCGCATTCGGCGTCGGCGGCAATCTTGATTCAAGAAGACTTCACGCGAACGGACGCGGCTCTGGTTCGTAGCACCGCCGCAAGCCCAATTGCAGGGCCTGCCAACTGGGGTGGTTCGCCCGGTTTCACCGCGCAGAGCGGCACGGTGCGCAGTGCCGCCACCAACAGTGGCGGACATGTGCTGACCATGGACTTCGGAGTGGGGTACTTCGGCACCAACCCGGGCATTTACACCATGACGGCAGACGTCTTTTTTGGTACCGAGATGGCAGCCTCGACTCAATCTTGGCAGATCGGCTTCAGTAACAGTTCGAATACAAGTGCGGGTGCAAATCGGTCCCTGCTGAGTACGGATTCTTTGGGCGGATCGCCCGCAATCGCGCTTCGCGGCAACGGGCAACTGTACGTTAAGCCCGAGTACGCGACCACATCGACGGCGACAGTGAGCGCCGCCGGAGCCTATCCCGCTACGAACGTGTACAACCTGAAGTTAGTGCTTGACACCACGGGTTCGAATTGGACCACCGACGCTTTTATCAACAATACACAAATTGACCTGAACGGTGCAGCAGCGGGATCAACATTCACGTATGTGACCAATCCGACCATCCGGTACGCCACAATCGCAAGCGCGATCAGCACTGCTAACAAAGATTTTGCGTATTTGGACAACTTTGAATTGAATGTCGTCCCAGAGCCGACTGCGGCCATGCTGCTTGGTTTGGGCGTCATTCCCCTTCTACGCCGTCGCCGCGATCGCAGCGCCTGAGGCCGAAGAAGGCGGCGGCAATGCTGCCGTTTTGCCGCCGGGTTTAGGAAAAGCATCGCAGTTTATTGTTAACTATACAACCAGTCTGGCTTAGTCCCCAGTGTCGGGTTCGTTCATCGGCTCACCGCTGAGGGTATAGCGATGGACGGAACCGTTGGGTTTGGTCCACAGCAGGATGCCGCTGACTTTGCCGCCGTCGCGACGGCCGACCCATTGCAGGGTGCCTTGGGTTTGGCTGGTCATCGTCGCGGTGAAGATATTGGCGTCGGTTTCGTTGACGGTGTAGACGACGGTGGTGAAGCCGTACATCCCAAACGCCTCGGACGACAACTCGCCATTGTGGAAAAGTGCGGCGTCTTTGAAGAGCTTGGCACCAGCATTGCTCGATGCCTGATCGGGCGTGAAATTAACCGTCCAGGCCCCGGTGAACACGTCCGCACCGGCAGAGATCGGGTTGACAAACAAACAGAACGCAGCCGCAGGAACGGCAATCCAGGACCATCGCATAGTAATTCTCCAAAAGAATCACACCAGATTGGATGTACGATTGGTTGGGGGGTGGGGCAAGTGGCTGGGTCGTGATTCGTGGTTCGTGGTTCGTGATTCGTGGAAAAGACCGACACGAGCCAACTTTAACGCTTTTCCACTTCCACGCCTGCTGGCCAGCGCTGGGCGATGTAGGATTTGATTTCTTCGATGCGAAGATCCGGGTTGGGGTGGGTGGAAAAGATCGCCGGGCCGCTGCTGCCTCCGGAGGCTGATTTAAGGATTTCCATCACCCGAATCATCGCCCGCGGGTCGTAACCGGCGGCGAACATGTTCTCCAGTCCCCAGTTATCCGATTCCAGTTCATCCTGACGCCCGTATTTCATCTGAATCATCCCATTGACCATGCCCGCCAACTGCCCGGCGGTGTAGTCGCCGGCACCGACAGTCACCGCACCGACCAACGCTTGCCCAAGTTCGCCCTTGGCCATGTGCTCCGAGCCGTGACGATGGCGCACGTGCCCGATCTCATGCCCCAGCACGCCGGCAAGTTGATCTTCGGTTTCAAACTGATCGTAAAGAGCTTTAGTGATGAAGATCTGCCCGCCGGGCAAGGCAAAGGCGTTGACCATTTTAGTGTCGGCCAGCAAGTGAAACTGAAAGGCTTCGAGGTAGGGATTGGCTTCGCTTTGATAGGCGCGAACCAGTTTACGTCCGACTTCCTCCACCCGGCGGGCGTCGGCGTTGGTGCGGGGATCGATCGTCCCGCCCATCTGCTGCGCCATCTCCGGGGCGGCGGCGAGGCCCATGCGAATTTCTTCCTCGGGCACCATTGCCAGCGCCCGATACTCGCCAGTGAGCGGGTCTTTTTCCATCCGACCCAGATAGGTGAAGATCGCCACCGCCGCGATAAATCCCGCGACAATCAGCCGCATCTTGAGTGACCCGCCGCCCGCTCGATGAAAAATTGGCATAACTGCTCCGATTTGCGTAGACAACCTCACTTCGGCAGCAACATCATACGCGCGATTTCACTCAATTTCTGATGTGCCAATTCACAGGCATAGTCGACCTCGATCGTCTGACGGTAGGCCTTGATGCGTGCTTCGGGATCGGCGGTCTGATCCGCCAAGGCAAGGAAGGGCAGGTGTAGTTTTTCCCAGATGGACATGGTTTGGGCAAACGTGTGGGTGTCGCCCATTCGCTCGCCCTGGGGCAGATCGGTAACGGGCATCAATATCGAGTGCGGCGGGAGCAAGCGCGTCAATTCATCAACCGAATACTCCCCCTCAGGCGGGACCGTCACGCGATCATTGGGCACGATCGCCACCACCACCGCACCGCTCACCCAATAGCTGGCGGCCAGATAGACATCCAGATAGCGTCGCTCGCGATCGGCGATCTCGCGCAGTTTCCGGGCAGGTTCAATCGATCCGAACCCCGCCACTAACAATTGCCCGTGCGGATATTTTGACGCGATCAGATCGACATCAATCGCATCGGATGCGTGCTTGGCGACCAGATCCAGCTTGACCAGGCCTTCGCCCGCCCGCTGGCGACGCTGGCGTCGCGCCTCCTGCAATGGCATATAGAGCCGCGCCAGCGCGTCCCAATCGCGCGCATCCCGCACCAAATGCTCGGCCGTCACCAGCGAATCCTCGGCAGAGAGGTAGTCGGTGGCCAGTAGGTCCTTCTGGCCTTCAAAACACAGTTGTTGGATCGCTTCAGACATGCCAACCAGTGTACCCGCCCTCGCCTTATCCAGGGAGTCGAGATTGCCTGCGACGCCAATTCGTAGACAATTCGATCTCCCTATGATGAAACAACTGCACTACGGCGTCTGCTTCTACCCCGAACACTGGCCATGGCGCACGGTCGTCTCGGACCTGGCTCGTATCGCCGACTGCGGCATGAACTACGTCCGTATCGGCGAGGGCGCATGGTGGTACTTTGAACCGGAAGAAGGCAAATACCGGTTTGATCTGTTTGATGAAGTGATTGATGAGTGCCGAAAAAACAACCTGAAAGTCGTCTTCGGCACCCCCACCTACTGCGGGCCGGCGTGGATCGGGCACAAATATCCCGAAGTCTACCGCTGGGATTTCAACCGTACGCCGATGAAGCACGGCGGCCGTCGAAATTACACCTATACATCCAAGGCGTATCTGGAACTGTCCGACAAGATTGTCACCCAATTGGCGCAGCACTACAAACGCGAAAAGCAGATCGTCGCCTGGCAGATCGACAATGAGTTCAACTGTCACATGGACGTTAGTTATTCGCCCAGCGACACGATCGCGTTTCGCGCGTGGCTGAAGTCAAAATATCGCTCGCTCGACATGCTGAACGCGGCATGGGGCACCAAGTTCTGGAGTCAGGTCTATAGCGACTGGGACCAGATCGATCTTCCCCACCCGACCGCCGCCTACCTCAATCCGACGCAACTGCTGGATGAGACACGCTTTGTAAGCGATACCGTCATCTCCTACTGCAAACGCCAGGCGGCAATCCTGCGCGAGGCCAATCCCAAATGGTCTTTGACGCACAACGGGATGTTTGGCAATGTTGACGGCCGAAAGCTGACCGAGCAACTCGATTTCTTCTCACACGATCAATACCCCTTGTTCAGGGATGAATGGACTAGTTTCGGCTCGTCCCTGATGCAAGCACGGTCGATGTCGTTCCCGTTTGCGATCATGGAACAGCAGGCCGGTTCGGGTGGACAGATGTCGTACCTGCTCCGCTCCGGGCGGCCGGGCGAGATGCGACTTTGGGCACATCAATCCTTTGCACATGGGGCAAAAGGGCTGAGTTATTTCTGCTGGCGAACGTTGCCTTTTGGGTCCGAACAACACTGGCACGGCTTGCTCGATTACGATGGCAAAGACAACGCCCGCATCGATCAGGCCAAACTGGTCGGCGAGGAAATCCGCAAACTCCCGGCCGAGGCGTGGGATGCACCGGTGCAAAAATGCGTTGCGATCCTGCGGGATCATGACAATGAAACCAACGACCGTCGTATCAATACCTACGTCAAGGACGGCGGCTGGGAAGCGGGGCATTGGATCAGTGCACTGATGCGCGCCCATGTGCCAACGGATCAGATCTGGCCGAGTTCGGCCTGGGCACCGTACCGCGTGATCATCGCACCGCACCTGAAGATCGTCGATCAGCAGATGTCGGCGGCGTACGAAAAATTCGTCCGGGCGGGTGGGATGCTGATTCTGGGCGCACAATCGGGCACCAAGAACCGCAACCTGCACATGGTGCAGCAGACCGCTCCGGGGCTGTTGCGCCAGTTGGCGGGTGTGGAAGTGAAGGATTGGACCATCCTCAAGCCCGACGAAACGCGCGTCGCGACATTCGACGATGGCGTGACGATCCCGCTGCGCGGGTTTGTCGAACAGATCAAACTCAAAGGCGCAGAAGCACTGGCAAACTGGACGACCGACGACGATCTTCTGGGCGCAACCCCGGCGGTCACGATCAACTCGGTCGGCAAAGGACACGTTATCTATTTCGCAGGCTACATCACCAAAGAGGCGACCGCCGCGATGGTCAAGTTGCTGGTCGATCGGATTGAGTATGTCCCGCCAGTGG
>JBGSMH010000059.1:0-2843 GCA_041740275.1 Phycisphaerae bacterium | reverse complement strand
CGGCGGGTGTCGGAAACCGTTACCGCCTTCGACGCCAACCTCGCAAAACTGGCGAATCGCATGCTCGAACTGATGCGTCAGGAGCAAGGCGTCGGTCTGGCGGCACCTCAGGTCGGCGTGAATCTTCGGCTTTTTGTGATGAATCACGATGGCAAACCCGAATCTGACCGCGTCATCGTCAACCCGCAGTTGCTGGATGCCGAAGGCAATGAACTGGACGAAGAAGGCTGCTTAAGCCTGCCCAAGCTGCGTGCCAATATCGATCGGGCAATCAAAGTGACGCTCAAGGCGCAAGACCTGAATGGCGAATCGTTTACGGAAGTCGGCGAGGATTTTGTCGCGCGGGTGTGGCAGCACGAGACCGACCACCTCAATGGCGTGATGCTGATCGACCGGATGGGCTTTACCGCAAAGATGGCGTCGCGTAAGCGTCTGAAAGAGCTTGAGGCCGACTACGACGCGAATTGTCGCAAGAAATGATCGTCGACCGATCTGCTGATGAGCCTGCAATCCATCAAAATCCTCTTCGCCGGTGCGGGTGAGTTTGGCGCACCGACGCTATCGCATCTGTTGGATCAGGGCGCGGATGTAGTTCGGGTCTACACACAGCCCGATCGACCGGCAGGTAGGGGCAAGAAACTGACGCCCACGCCGATCGCTCAACTGGCGATGGAGCGCGGTTTGGATCTGCTCCGCACCGTAGACATCAATGCCGAGCAACTGCCCGCCGCCGATGTGATGGTGGTGATCGCGTTCGGTCAGAAGATCGCGCCCAGCGTCGTGGATCATCCCAAGTTCGGCAGCATCAACCTACACGCGTCATTGCTCCCCAAATACCGCGGGGCCGCCCCGATCCACTGGGCACGCATGTCCGGCGAGCGGATAACGGGTAACTCGATCATCCGATTGGCATCCAAAATGGACGCCGGCGCGATCCTCGCGCAGTCGCGAATCGACATCGGCGAAACCGAAACCACAGGCGAATTGCACGATCGACTCGCCCACGACGGCGCACCGCTGGTTGAAAAGGTGTTGCTACAGCTTAAATCCGGCTCGCAAACCGAGGCCGAGCAAGACCATTCGCAAGCCACGCTCGCCCCCAAGCTCACCCGCGAACACACCGCCATCGCTTGGTCAAACCCGGCACAGAAGATTTGCGACCAGATTCACGGTCTATATCCCTGGCCGGGCTGTCGGGTGCGATTGATCGACGATCATGAGTGCGAAATCGCCCGGCTGACGCTGGTTCGCGCCCGCACGGTCGACCGTGAGCGTGGGGACGGTTTTGTCGGGATCATCGACGACCTCGGCCACATCGGCGCTGCCGACCGGATGATCGAAATCATCGAAGTGCAGCCCGAGGGCAAACGCCCCATGACGCTTAAACAATTCCGCAACGGCCACCCCTGGAACGCCGAAATGCGGCTGGAATCGATACTTTAACCCCAAAAGGAGCCAGAAGCCCCGCGCTTCTGCCCATGAACGCACGCGACTACGCTTTCTCGCTTTTGCACGCCGCCCGGTTGCCCGGGTGGTCGAAGATCAAGTTCCGGCCCACCAAGGGCCCGCTCGATGGCCGCGACCGCGCGCTGGGCGAGTCGATCGCGGCAGAGGTGACGAAAAATCTGCTGCTGTTGCGGCACGCGATCCGGCATTATTCCGGACGCGATCTGAAACAAATCGACCCGGCTGCGCAGGTGATTTTGTCCATCGCGATCGCTCAGTTGCGGTACTTCGATCGCGTCCCCGCGTCGGCGGCGGTGGATGAGGCGGTCGAGCAAGCCAAGCGGCTGAAGCTCGGCCGGGCGGCGGGGTTTATCAATGCCGTTCTGCGTCGCGCCACGCGCGAGCCGGAACTGCCTTTGCCCGAAGAAACCGATGTTGAGGCTTACGCCCGACTGGCGCTATCGCACCCGCCGGAGTTTCTCAGGCGTTTGCTCAAGTTGATGGGGCAGAAACAAGCGCTCCTGTTGTGCGCCAAGAACAACACCGAAGCCCCCACCATTGTCCGCGCCGGCGACACCTTCAAAATCGGCTTGCGCGACGGAATCGAAGCCAAACGACACCATCAGGACGGCATGTGGGTCGTCGAAGGTGCGAATGAGGCCGACTTTGCCAAATGGTCGGACGCCGGGACCGCACAAGTGCAGGACCCGACGTCGGCGATGGTCGTAGAACGGCTAAAACTGAGCAAAGGGTTGCGTGTGCTGGATCGCTGCTGCGGGCTGGGAACCAAGACATTGCAGATCGCCGAGCGAATCGGGAGCAAAGGCGTGGTGGTGGCGACCGATCCGTCACAGTTTCGCATCGACCGATTGAACGAAACCTTGACGCGCCGGAAAATCGAAAACGTCACGACAAAGACGGTCGGGATGCTCGACCAAATGACGATTGATGCCCCGTTTGATCGCATTCTTGTCGATGCGCCGTGCTCCAATTCGGGCGTGATCATTCGGCGGCCTGAGGCGCGATATCGGCAGGACGATAAATCGCTCAGAAGCGTGCTGGACCTGCAACGTCGCATCCTGCTCGACACCGTCCCGCACCTGGCCCCCGGCGGCCTGCTGATCTACAGCACCTGCAGCATCTGGCCTGAAGAAAATGGGGAGCAGGTGCAGTGGTTGATCAAGCAGACCGATACGCTGGAACTTCTCGAAGCCGACCTCACATTGCCCGCCACCTCACCCGAAGCGATCGCGCATCATGATGGCGGATTTGTTGCAGTGTTGCGCCGTCGCGAAGTGGCTTGAGTGGGCGTGAATCAGACCTCGGGCTTGGGCCCGCGCGTCATCAGGTCGGTCAGCGCCGCGATAACGTCTTTGTTCTCAAAGAGTACCGCGTAG
>JBGSMH010000058.1:0-3370 GCA_041740275.1 Phycisphaerae bacterium | reverse complement strand
TTTACCGCCGACTTTTGGGGGTTTTGGGGATATAGTGGGTTGGTCGTTTATCGCTGCGTTTGGGGAGCCGTTATCGAGTTCCCATGCGTGGCGTTGCTCTCTGATAAGTGAAGATGAAGGCTCAATCTCCGGCCGAAAAGGTAGGAGTTGCAACAGTTGCACGCGGGCGCGCAACACTGGAGGGGTGTCAAGCACGACAAGTGCTGTTGCGGCCAGCAGTTACGTTTTTCGTATGGGTCAAAACGGGTGCAACAAATGCAACAAGTGAAAGTGCGATCAGTGAAATCATTGCCCGGCGCGCTGGGCCAATAGCAGGTAGCCGACGACGGCGACGGCGATCAGGTCACCGATCGACAGGAAAATCGCGATCGACAGCATCACCGTAAACCGCTGACTCTGCTTATTCAGCAAGCCCTGCAACTCGTTGTCGCGGCTGGAGATGTTGTCACGCAGGCTTTCCAGAATCTGGGCCCCGGTCGAGGTGCTGCGGCCAAGCTCCTGCATGGTCGTGCCGACGTTGGTCAGGTTGTTGGCGATCTGCTCATCGGTCTGCCGCATCCGTTCGACGCGATCCTGCAGGCCCTCCAAGACATCGCGGCTTTGCGTGCTGGATTTGCCGACATGGTCGAGGATTTCGGTCAGCCGCTTTTGTTGCTCATGCTGACCGGCCAGCTCCTGATGGAGGGCTTTGAGCGTCTCGCCTTGGACGCGGGTGGATTCGGGCAGTTGCTCGAGCACCGCGGGCAATCGGGCCAAGTGCTCCATCAGTTCTTCCTGGCGTCGGTTCTGGTTTTCCAGGTTTTCACGAATCCCCACCATCAAGTCGGTGAGCGTGACGAACCCGGCCTGAAGCGACTGCATCGCGGCGTCGCGCTTGGCGAACGGGCGAAACAGCGAGACGCGCGGTTCGGATTCGGGATTCAGATTCGGCGGCAGATCGCTCAGTTCATGGTCGGTGTTCGAATCTCGACGAAACCAACCCTTGACGCGGGAGATCATTGTTTGTTCCGACATGGCTTTCCCTTCCTGGGCGATGATGGTCCGATAAGTTCTGTGCTTTGACGGCTGCGGCAATGAACTTTAGCATCGGTGGCGTATGAATCAACGAAAAGTCTTGCAGTTGGCGATTTTTGCGATGCTGATCGTCGGCTGCGGACAGACCGCCCCCCCCGCGACCGCGCCGGTTGCCCGATCGATCGTCTGCCTTTCGCCAGCCGCCACCGATTTATTGATGCAGTTGGGCTTGCGCGATCGGCTGGTTGGGGTCAGTGCGTATGAAGCCAACGAGAAATTGAAAACCGCCTTGCCGGTGGTGGGGGATTATGAGCGGGTAGATTGGGAGAAGATCGCGGAATTGAAGCCGGGGTACTTGGTCGTACAAGGCCGCGCCGATCGACTCCCGCCGGGCCTGCAGGAGCGGTGCGACCAGTTGGGCGTGCGGCTGGTGGTGTTGCAGATCGATCGGCTGGTGGACATCGATACCGCAATGGCCCGCCTGCGCGAGGCACTGGAAATGCCCTTTGCGTTGACCCCCCCGATCACCCAGAAGGTAACGCCTGCAAAGCCTGCCGAGCAGGTACCGGCGCTGATCGTGCTGAACGAAAACGGCAAGTTTGTGGCCGGTCAGGACAATTTTCTCAACGACTTGCTGACCCGCGCCGGGGGCAAGAACGTGATCACCGCCACGGGCTATCCCACGATCGATCAGGAGTTTTTGCTGACGCTTTCGCCGCGGGTGATTTTTGTGCTGATGCCGGGCGCGAGCAAGACGTCGATCGAGCAGGCAAAAGCCAATTTGCAGCTTTCGTCGTCGATCCCGGCGGTTCGGGACGGGCGAGTGGTAGTGATTGACCGGGCCGATGCGTTACTTCCGAGTTGGACCAATGTGGTCACGCTTTCGGGTGAGTTTTTGGCGGGATTGCGTGGGAACAAGTGAAACGATTTGGCATCGCCAACATTGTCGCGATGGTGCTGGTGTCGCAGGCGATCTGGGGCGTCGCCGCCCTCGTGTGTGTGATGGTCGGATCGACCGAAGTGGGCTGGCCGACGCATTGGGAGACGGCTCGGCTGCGATTATTGATCCATGTACTGCCCGCATCGCTGATCGGCGCGGCGCTGGCGGCGTCGGGGGTGGCGTTTCAGGCGATCCTCCGTAACCCTCTGGCAGACCCATACTTACTGGGCACCAGCGGCGGCGCGATGCTGGCGGCATACGTCTGGCGTTTGCCGCTGCTGGCGGGCGTGGGGTGGGTCGTCTGGCTTAGCCCCCACAGCTTTGCACTCATCGGCGCACTCGGCGCGACTTCGATCGTGCTTCTGCTGGCCGGGCTGCGCGGACGTATCGAGCCGGTGACCGCGATCCTCGTCGGGGCGATCATCAACAGCCTGTGCGGCGCGGGTTTCATCCTGCTCAACGCGATCTTCAAAGACCTGCAAGGTTCCGGCGGGGTGCTGACGTTTTTGGTCGGGGATATCCAAACCACCGCTTCGCGCACGCACGTGATCGTATCGACGGTCTCGATCGGCGTGGGTTGGGTGATGCTGCTGGCGATGACGCCGGCGCTGAATGTCATTCGATTGAGCGAAGATGAGGCGCGATCGCTGGGGGTGCGGGTGCAGCAAACGCGATGGGCCGGGCTGCTGATCGCGTCGCTGATGACCGCCGCCGCCGTGGCGATCAGCGGGCCGATCGGGTTTGTCGGGCTGATCTGCCCGCATGTCGGGCGATGGTTCTGTGGAAACGATAATCGACGCCTGCTCATCGTCGCCACCGCACTTGGCGCATCGGTGCTGGCGTTGGCCGATGCGCTGTCGCGCTATCTGCTCTCGGTCGAAGGGGTGAAAACCGTCTTGCCGGTAGGCGTGATCACCGCGATTCTGGGCGGGCCATTCTTCCTGTTTATCCTGCTGAGGAGCCGACGATGAACCTCCTCGCCGCCTCACAATTGCATGTTCGCCTTGGCGGGAACGACATCCTTACCGATGTCGCGATCGACCTGCGGCCTGGCGAGATCGTCACGCTCATCGGGCCCAACGGATCGGGCAAAACCACGCTTTTGCGTGCGGTATTGGGGCATATTCGCACCAGTGGATCGGTCACCTGGCTGGAGCGAAGCCTGGGCAAATGGTCGTCGCGTGAGTTGGCGAAACAGGTGGCGTATATGCCGCAATCGCCGACGTTTGAGCCGGGGGATCGGGTGATCGAGGTGCTTCGGCTGGGTCGCTCGCCGCATTTGGGGTTGCTGGGGCTGGAGGTCGAGGCCGACCAGCAACTGATCGATTCGATCGCGCATGACCTGGAACTATCCGATTTGCTGGATAGACGGATCGAAACCCTCTCCGGCGGGCAGCGGCAGCGGGTTTTTCTGGG
>JBGSMH010000057.1:0-2918 GCA_041740275.1 Phycisphaerae bacterium | reverse complement strand
GCCCACCTGCTGCTGTCGGGCATCGGCGACACCATCCGCATCAGCTACGCCAATGACCCGATCTACGAAGTGCAGGATGGGTTGGAACTGCTCTATTGTCTGAATCTGCGTGAGCGAAAAGGTGCGGAGTTGATCGCGTGTCCGACGTGCGGGCGGATTCAGGTCGATTTGTTCAAATTGGTGCAGGACGTTCGCAAAAAGCTGGAGGCCGAGATCGTCTTGCCGATCAAGGTCGCGGTGATGGGTTGCGTGGTCAACGGGCCCGGCGAGGCCGAGGGTGCGGATGTGGCGATCTTCGCCGGCGACCGCCGTGGCATCATCTATGTGCAAGGCGAAAAAGTCGCCAATGTGCCCGAAGAGCAGATTCTCGATCGCCTGCTGGAAGAGTGTCGGCTCTTTGAGATGAAAGTCCGCTCGGGCGAGGCGAAGTTGGGCGAGAAGAAGGTCGATATTTTGCCCCCCGACCCGATTGGCATACTGGGCTCGGGCTGGGAGAAGATTCAATCCGAAAAATCGGGCGTTGCGTTGCCGGTGGTTAAATAGTTGGGTTTGCTTATCGGTCAAGTAATTGCGCGACGCGTCCGATACAGATAAGCACGCCATGGCCGACCCGACACCCGACCACACGCCTTCGCTTCCCCCGGCCAAGCCGCGCGTGCTTTGGGTGGACTATGCCAAGGGCCTGAGCATTTTCTTCGTCGTCGTGTACCACGTCTGGAACGGGATCATGACGCGATCGGCGCATATCCCATCGCCGGAGCAGATTTACGACCCGATCAACCGAGCATTTGAGATGATGCGGATGCCGCTGTTCTTCTTTGTGTCGGGGTTGTTCATCGGGCGAAGCGTACAAAAGCCCGCTGGACAGTTTGTGACCGACAAACTCGGTGCGGTGGTTTGGCCTTACCTGATCTGGTCGTGCGTCCACATCGGATTGACGATTCTGCTGGCTCGACTGACCGGCGACACGCCTGAAACGACGTTGAGGGAGCTGCCTTACGCCCTGGCGTTTAGCCCGGTGGCGCAATTCTGGTTCTTGTACGTGCTTTTCCTGGCGATGATGCTGTACCTGGTGTTGGTGAAGCTGCGATTTGCGACGTGGGCGATCCTGTTGGTCGGCGTCGGGTTATTGCTGGTCAAACTCAATATCGACCTTCGGCCAATGACGATTGCCACCGATCGCCACCATGTTGGTCTGGCCTATTGGGGCCCGCTGTTTCAACTGATGAACTTCTTCATCTACATGACGCTCGGGGCGATGCTCGCGCCCGTGTTGCTCAAACGTCTGGATAGCGTCCCCGCACGATGGCTGTCGGCTGTCGCAATCGGAGCGACGGCGATCCTGACGCTGGCGATCCTGCTGATCAATCGAGAATGGGTGATGCGCGATGCGTCAGCGATACTGCTTGATATCCGCTGGCCGGTCGGGATTGGATATGCGCTCTTGAGTGTCGCCGGGGCACTGGCGATCGCGACGCTGATGAGTCGCACAGTGGGGTTCGGGTGGACGAGTTTCGGCTGGGTGCGTTTCATGGGGCAGTATTCGCTCTATATTTTTGTGATGCACGTTCTGTTTGCTGCCGGGATACGGACGCTGCTGTTGAAGATCGGCGTCGATGGATTTGTCATCCACATGATCGCCGGACTGTCGATTGGGATTATCGTGCCGGTCTTGATCGCAAAGGTCTGCAAACGATTCGGCACGACGTGGGCGTTTACACTTCGTCCGGGATGAGGTGCCCGTCCACGCCGACCTGCTGCAGTTTGGCAAAGTCGATAAACAGCGCCAGCAACTGCGGCCGACTGCTGACCCCGAAGTGGGCATAGATGCGTTTGATATGATCGTGAACCGTATTGCGGCTGCGGAAGGTGGTTAACGCGATCTCCTTCTCACTTTGCCCGGCGAGCATCAGCACAAACGTCTGCCGTAATGCTTTGGGGAGTTGCTCGCGGACGCGATGCTGTCGCAAGTCGATCACGCGCTCGGCGAAGGTGTGATGAAGCAGTTTGAGAATTCGTTTATGCCGATAGGCAAATGGCTTGCTGCTTGCTCTGGTGCGATACACGGTCAACATGGAATAGTGGCCACCGCCGACCGGCAGGAGCGAAGTCAGTTCATGGACCGAGCCAATCGCCTTGAGGAATGCGATGCAATAGCTTTCCTTTTCAGTCGCTCCGTGCGCCAATTGCCTGATCGTGAACGTGAATGGAGCATTACTGCGACGCCTGCATCTTTTGAGAATTCGCTGGGCAATCGGATCGTCATTCCAAATGCGCGGTGCTTTCATCACCTCGGTAATTTGTTGCTGGATCTTGGTTGACCAATTGTGAAACTCGTGATTGACCGGGACGAGCGATCGCTTGCCGTCCTCGGCTCGATTCAGGGCCAGCAACGACGAATCGGCTTCGACGCATTCGCACACGGACTGCAAAAACGTCTTGGCCGCCATCGGCGTGCCGGGAGAAAAGAGTCTGTTGATCGTTTCTAATACACGCGACAAATCGCGCTTTGTCTGCCTGATCATGTCTACCCCGGAAAAGTACTGCGGCGTACTCTAACGAGTTAGTCTGTACTAAACAACCTTATTTCGTCTATTAAGACATGAATAACCGGATTTATCGCGGACTTATTCCCTAGACGGGCGTACCGGGACCGAGTGGATGTTCACGTTTTTATTGAAAAGAACCTTTGACTAGCTTGTGCCACGCCCGACGGCGGCACCTCGCCGGATCAGTTGCTCATCCCGCACGATATTGCCGTCTTCCATCCAGACCATGCGGAAAGCACGTTGGGCGAGCTGGGTGTCATGGGTGACGATGACGATCGTCTGCCCGCCCTCGGCCAGTTCGTGAAGGATGCCTGCGACGATTTCGCTGTTAGCGCGATCGAGATTCCCTGTCGGTTCATCGGCCAGAAT